>CAKVBD010000004.1 GCA_934725105.1 uncultured Bulleidia sp.
TTGTTCGCACCTTTTTTCTATTTCATCGATTTTTTATCGAGTGATAGCTTCTTAGAGTCGAGTTTTCGACGCTACTCATCTTTTTTACTTTGTAACTTTTCGTTTATACTCTTCAATAATTGCATTGAAATCTTTCAAAGAAGTCACCTGTGTTAATGCATGCTTATAATGAGAAGCATGTGGCATACCTGTTAAATACATTGGTGCAATACCACGGATCTCACGAATTCCCGTATATTCCGTCTCATCCTCACACAGTCTTCTCGCATATTCTTTACATAGATCCAATCTTTCAATAAAAGAAACTTCACAATTCTCTTTTCCCTCAAGAACATTTTTAATTTCTTTAATTAAGAATGGTCTACCAATCAAAGCTCTACCAATCATCACCGCATCACACTTTGTATATGCCATCATATCCAAAGCATCCTGTGGTGTTTTTATATCGCCATTACCAATCACAGGAATAGATACAGCTTCTTTTACCATTTTGATATATTCATTGTTTGAAGAACCCGTATACATTTGTGAACGTGTTCTGCCATGTACCGCAACCGCTTTTGCCCCAGCCTTTTCACAAAGACGTGCAATCTCAACGCAGTTGATATGATCATGATCCCATCCAGCACGCATCTTCACCGTCACGGGACGATCCGTATGATCCACAACCGCTCTAACAACATCATATGCTTCCTCAGGATGTGCCATCAAATAGCTTCCCGCATGTGCTTTGATTACTTTATTGACAGGACATCCCATATTGATATCAATGATATCGCAATCCGTATGTTCACTTAGATACGTTGCAGCTTCTCCCATTGTAACAGGATCATTCCCAAACAATTGCAATGCTACGGGATGTTCATCTTTATTTATTCTGCACATATCAAATGTTTTCGCATTCTGATAATGCAATGCCTTATCAGAAATCATCTCACTCACACATAAGCCAGCACCATATTCTCGCATCAAGCTACGGTAAACAGGTTTGGAAATTCCTGCTAGTGGTGCAGCTATGATCTGATTTTCAATTTCAACGTTCCCTATTTTCCACATGCTTCTGTTTCAATATTTCCTTTAGATCTTCACTTGTAAATTGATATGCCGTATTACAATACTGGCAAACACACTCTGCACCTTTTCCATCATTGATCATTTCTTCAATTTCAGAATCTTTCAATGTCATCAAAGAAGCCGCAAATCTTTCCTTTGAACATTCACAATGCCACTGTACATTACGACGATCCAGGATATTAGCATCACTAAAATATGTATGAATGATTTCATCCAGTGATAATCCGCTATCAATCAGTTCAGAAACTGGTTTTTGTGTTGCGGCAACATTTTCACAGAAAGAAATTGCTTCTTCTGTTGCATTTGGCAGCAATTGATAAATCAAACCACCAGAAGCCTTGATTGTTCCATCAGGTGAAACAAGTACACCAACACCTACAACACTAGGTGTCTGTTCAGAAATCGCAAAATAATATGCAAAATCATCACCAACTTCGCCAGACTGGATCTTAGATACACCTGTAAATGGTTCTTTCAATCCCATATCTCTAGAAACTGTCAGATTTCCATCTGTACCAATTGCCTGTCCAACAGCCAAATGACCATCTTCTCTAACAAGATATAAGTTTGGGTCCCCAATAAAACCTTTCACATTTCCTTTTGCATCTGCCTGTGCAAGCACTGTACCTGCAGGACCATGTCCATTAAACACCGCAGTGACTTTTTCATTTTCTCCCTTCAAATCAGAGGCCATGATTGCGGTCACTGTTAATGTTCTGCCTAATGCTGCAGCACTTGTTGGCATACAATGATGATGCTTGCGTGCCTGTTCAACCAAAGCTGTTGTACAAGCCGCATGAATTCTAATTTGACCATCTAATGCTTCCGCAATTACGATTTCATCTTTTATCATTTATTTAACCTCCTAATACATCTCTCATTTATTTTCTTGATCTTTCTCTCATCAACTTTGATGATTTCTCGATCAAATGTAAAAATACCATTACATTCATCTTCAACATCCGATAACTGTGTGTAGATACAGCCAGATAATCCTTTTGGAATATTTAGCAAGATCTTATTTTGATATAAATCTTTCAATGCATCCATCAGTTTCAATTTATCTTCAAACTTTTTATATCCATACAGTTTTTCAATATTCGCATGTCCTTTTTCTAAATACGAATATCCACCAAATTCACTCAGTATCTCAATACGAGATGCATTTTTTTTCGCTTTGTATGGAAAAAAGTAATTATGCACACTATGAAAATCCCCCGCACCATTATCATGCCAACCAGAAGCACTATCAATGAGTCTCGTATCATCATAGGATCGAATATGTTCTGTTACTTTGAGAGAATCAAATTGCCCCCATCCTTCATTAAAAGCAACCCATGCAAAGATTGATGTCTGATTATACAATGTATCTAGCATTTCATCCAGTTCAGTATAATAGTTTTTCTGCAACTCTTTATCAGTTCTAACAAATGCAGCATTTTTTGTATCATCCATCTTTGTAAATCCAAGATTTGGCAAATACATTGTTGTCATTTTATCCTGGTCAATAAATCCGCCACTCACCATATCCTGCATCACTAAGATACCAAGGCGATCACAATGATAATACCATCGACGCATATCAATTTTAGCGTGCTTGCGAAGCATATTAAATCCCATGTCTTTCACTTTCTGCAGTTCATAGATCATCGCTTCATCACTTGCATATGTATACATTCCATCAGAAGAATACCCCTGATCCAATAAACCACTAAAGAACAATGGTTCATCATTCAAGAAAAAGCGCAAAATGCCATTTCGATCATTTTCTTTAGAAAACTTACGCATTCCAAAATAAGAACGCACAACATCATCTTCTGTCTGCACATATAAATCATACAGAAATGGATCCTGTGGGCTCCAAAGATGCGGCTGTTCTATAGGTGCAGTATATGTCTGATCCTTTGTTACACCTGAATGAATGACATGACCATTGGAGGCAATCGTTACAAGTGCCTGTGAAAAATCACCCGCCAAAGAAATATGTACACAGGAATGGTCCACATCTGGCGTGATTTTCAAATCACGAATCCCATGTTGCGATACATTTTCCATCCATACACTTCCCCAGATACCTGCGGTTGGTGTATACCACATGCCACCATGTTCAATCTTCTGTTTGCCATATGCATACTTTCCATAATTCGAATCATCAATACAGCGAACCATCAAAGAATTCTGATATTTGATATATTCCGTTACATCAAAGGAAAATGGTGTATAGCCTCCTTTATGACTGCCAACTTCCATACCATTCACAAATACCGTACATTCACAATCCACAGCTTCAAAATTCATAAATGTACGCAGCGCATTCGGTTTATATGAAAATTGTTTTCGATACCATAATGCTTTTCCTTTTGGCAGCTGTTCTTCTGCCTGTGATAATTCACACCCCAAAGCAAATGGGACAATGATCTTCTTCCATTGTCCTGCTAGCGGATTCTGTTTTCTTTCTGTGATCTGATACTCCCAAACGCCATTTAAGTTATAGTAAGAATCTCTTTGCATCAACATGCGCGGATATTCTTGCCAAGGACATTTTTCGTTAACGATCTTTCCCCATTTAGTCAGCATATTTCTGATTTATTTTAACACAAGAATTACTTCATTTTTGACGAACGATACATCTTGCAAGCAATGAGATGAGTGAAAGTGCATGTAAAATAGAAGAATTCACAAGCAAGGCATGCATCACATTACTGTAATCTGATGCATGATTCATTGTTACACCATAAAGCAATGTAATACCAAAGGAAACAACAATCATACAAATACATACCCAGACAGGCGAAAAATCATATTTCTTTATCACAAACAGACAATGTGGTAATGCACACGCTACAACACATGAAATCCAGAATGTACTGGAAAACAAAGAAAACATAGAAGAAATCATCATATATAACATCAAGATCGACATTAGCACACCAAAAAACAATCCCATTCCAATATTCATCCATCTATTTCTCATAAAAACTCCTCTCTTTGAAAAAGAGAAGTCATTTGACTTCTCTTATGCATTCATTTCATCTGTAGATGACTGTTCAACTTTTGTATCTGTAAAGTCAGCAGAAATATCTTCACCCTTAACAACCTTCTGAATCTGTTCCGCTGTTAAAGTTTCATATTCCATCAATGCTTCCGCAATTCTAGTCAATTCCGTTTCATGTGCCTGGATCAGCTTCTTAGCTTCATCATGACATCCATTGACAATCTTTCTAACTTCCTGATCGATTTCAAATGCAACCTGGCCGGATACATTGTTTGGCTGGTTATAGTCTCTACCCAAGAATACATTCTCACTTCCAGAATTGTATTTAATTGGACCAAGATCACTCATACCATACAAAGTAACCATATCCTTCGCAATATTTGTTGCTCTTTCAATATCATTGGAAGCACCTGTTGTAACATCATCAAAGAATAATTCTTCCGCAACTCTGCCACCCATAAAGGAAGTAATTGTTGCCAATAAATCATTCTTTGTATTCATCATCTTTTCTTCCTTAGGTGTCATGAGGTTATATCCACCAGCCTGACCTCTAGGAATGATTGTAACTTTCTGTACAACCTGTGCATTTTCCATAAACAAGCCAACAATTGCATGACCAGATTCATGGTAGGCAACAAGTTTCTTTGTCTTGTCATCGTATGTCTTAGAAACCTTTGCTGGACCCATCATAACACGGTCAATCGCTTCATCAATATCAGCCATTGTAATTTCTGTTTCGTTATGACGAACAGCCATGATTGCTGATTCATTCAATACATTTTCAAGATCTGCACCAGAGAAGCCTGGAGTTCTCTTTGCTAATGCACCAAGATCAATATCCGCAGCAAACTGCTTATTTCTCGCATGTACTTTCAAAATTGCTTCTCTACCCTTACGATCTGGTAAAGATACTGTAATCTGACGGTCAAAACGGCCAGCACGTAATAATGCAGGGTCAAGAACATCCGGTCTATTTGTAGCCGCAATGACTACAACACCTGTATTCTCTTCCATACCATCCATTTCAACAAGCAACTGGTTCAATGTCTGTTCACGTTCATCGTGTCCACCACCAAATCCAGCACCTCTTTGACGACCAACGGCATCAATTTCATCAATAAAGATGATACAAGGTGCAGTCTGCTTTGCCTTTTTGAACATGTCACGTACTCTAGATGCACCAACACCTACAAACATTTCAACGAAGTCAGAACCAGAAATAGAATAGAAAGGAACATTTGCTTCCCCAGCAACTGCCTTCGCTAAAAGTGTTTTACCAGTACCAGGATGACCTGCAAGCAAGACACCCTTAGGAATTCTAGCACCCATCTTTTCAAACTTCTTTGGATACTTCAGGTAGTCAATGATTTCAGCCATTTCCTGCTTTTCTTCATCACAGCCTGCAACATCCGCAAAGCGAACCTTTACTTTGCCTTCCAGACGCGCACGAGACTTGGAGAATTCAAATGCTTTTCCATTTGCACTCTGTGCACCACTCATCTTATTGATCATCCATACGGCTAGACCAATCATCAATAAGAATGGAACAAGATTCACAAGTGTATTAATAAATACATTTGAAGCATCTGCATCTACAACTGTCACATTCGCATCACCCAATTTAGTGATCATGTTTTCAATCTGATCAGATGTAGAAGGAATTGTTCCCGTAAATGTAACTTGATGACCGCTTTCTTCATACACACCACGAACACTTGTTGTATTTGTTCCAATTGTTAATGATGCATCTGAAATTTCTTTTGTTTCAACGATCTTTGTCAATGTCTGATATGTAACTGTTTTATTGCCTGTCAAATTGTTCATGCCAAACAATGACATCATCGCAACCAAAACAATTAAATATGGCAGCCATCCCAAAACCTTATTATTGTTTTTCTTCATTTCTTTTCCTCTATTTTATTCATAACATTCAGCATTTAACACACCAATGTATGGTAAACATCTGTATTTCTGGTTGAAATCCATACCATATCCAACCACAAATTCATCTGCTACTTCAAAACCAATATAATCTGCCTGAATATCAACAGTACGTCTAGCAGATTTATTCAATAAAGTACAAATCGTTACAGACGCAGCACCACGGTGAAGCAGCGTATTCTTTACTGTCTGCAAAGTTCTACCAGTATCTACGATATCTTCTACCAGGATAATATCCAATCCTTTGATTGGCGTATCTAGATCTTTCAAGATACGAATTTCGCCAACAGATTCTGTTCCTTCATAAGAACTGACATCCATTGTGTCAAACTGAATATCTAAATCAATATTTTTCATCAGATCAGCTAAAAATGGAACGGATCCTCTTAACAAACCAACAAGTAATGGCTTCTTAGAAGAATAGTCTTTTGTAATCTGTTCTCCCAGCTGTTTTGCACGCTCTTGGATCTCGTTTTCACTAATTAGAATTTCTCTGATATCATTCTTCTCCCACATAGGTCATTGCTCCTTTAATAGCGTATATTCTAACACATTGCAAGTTGGGTTAACAGTATAATGATGAACATCACACCCAAGTCCACTCACAAAAATTACGTTATGATGGCGATTTTCTATTACTGGCCAGCTAGTGCGTGCATACAAAGGAATATGCCGGTCAATAAAAAAACGATGAACATTTTTATTTCCAAAACGCATTTCGATCACATCTCCATCTTGTACGTTTCGAATCTGAATTGGAAAATCATCTTCAAATAACGTCACAGCGTAAACACCACATTTTCCTTTCGCAATCTCATAAAATGCATGTTTTCCATATGTCATTTCTTCTATACTATGATACACATCACAATACGAACGATTTTTCTCAACAAAAAAGAAAAATGATTGATCACATGCAAGATCATATTCTTTACAAGGCAGCACAAAATCCTCTTTTGTCAGAATAACATGATCAATTTCTTTCAAATATGCTAATGAAATCGAAGGCTGAAACGCAAAGAACATTCTTAATAATTCCAAACGATCTTCTTCACTTAATGCGCGATATAATTCTTTCGAAACTTTCTGATCACGTATATATGTTTTCACTCTGCAGACTCTTTCCTGCTTTGTCGCATTTTTCATCTGTATTTCTTTTAAAACAAGATCTCTTTCAAAACGATTCATCTTTTCAACGACCTGATGACGAATTCGGTTTCTTGTTAATGACTCATCTGCATTTGTACAGTCAACATAGTAGCGAATCTCTTGTGATTCACAATAATGGATCAAATCCTGTTTTGTATACTTCAACAATGGACGTTTCACTAAGATACCTTGATACATCACATCTTCTTTCAAGCCATAATATGAAGGAACACTTCCCTTTTCTTCCTGCATGAAATATGTTTCAAGTACATCATCTTCATGATGTGCTACCAGTACGCCTTTCAAGTGATACTGTTTGACACATTCCACAAAGAAATCATAGCGATATTCTCTCGCTTCTGCTTCAAAGTTTCCTGTATATGTAAAAGCATCATCTTTCACGCATAACGGTACGTGATAGTTTTGACACAACTGCATCACATATGCCTGTTCTTCATCTGCTTCTTTTCGATGATGGTAATTCACATGTGCACACATCACAGCCATATGATTTTCCACACACATTGAAAGCAATGCCATTGAATCACTTCCCGCACTAATTGCCACCAGCCATTTTCCATCTAATTTCTGCATGCATCCATCATATCACTGAAGGATTCTGAAATAAAAGCATCATGATCCGTAATTGTATTTTACGAAATACAGGACTTTTCACATCAATATGTGCTTTCTTTTCAATCATACGTGCCGTATTCACAAACTTCATATCATTCAAGAATAAAACACTCTTCTTGCATAAGCCATCAATAATACCTGGCAAAGGAAACAGGTTCTTTTTTCCTTCCGGATTTGTTTCAGGATCATAGGCATTTGCATACGTTTTCGCATTGCTTGTCATCGGAATAACCAACGCCTTCTTTTCAGAAATTGCCATGACCAGTCCAAAATGCTGATAACCCATCTCATTGAGATATGCCTGTCCATAATCCATATAGACAATATCTCCCACTTCTACAAAGAAGCCAACATCTTCCCCAGACATCAGATTTCCTCTTCCAAGCCAGTTTGCTTCCGACAATATCGCATGTTCAATACTCTTTGGAATAATACTTTCATATACTTCTGTTTTTAATTGCATATAATTTTGTAAGACTGTTTCTTTCATATCATTTCACTCCCTACTAAATATATTCACAAGAATTCACGAAGTTCCAAAAAAATAGTGGAACAATTTGTCCCACTATCGAATAAATACCATCACAAATGATCCAACCAGATATGCAAGTGCCGCAACACACAAGTAATAAAATACCTGTGCCTGTGCTACATGTCCTTTTTTCAAGAACTTTTCGTAATTGATACACTTCATTGCTTCAAAACACACAACAAAGCTCACAAGATACACACATGCCTTGATCAGGAAATAGAATATATCATTCATTACTTTGTACCGAAGATACGATCACCCGCATCTCCAAGTCCAGGTACAATATATCCATTTTCATTCAACTTTTCATCTAATGCTGCTAAATAGATATCTACATCAGGATGAGCCTTCTGTACAGCTTCTACACCTTCTGGCGCACCAACAAGGTTAACAAGCTTAATGTTCTTAGCGCCTCTTTTCTTAACTGCTTCAATTGCATCCACAGCACTGCCACCTGTAGCGAGCATTGGGTCAACGATCATAACGATTGCATCTTCCATACCACTTGGGAATTTTGCGAAATATTCATGTGGCTGTAATGTTTCTTCATCACGATACATACCAATAAATCCAACTTTCGCTGTAGGAACAAGTTCTCTGATACCATCTAATAAGCCAACACCTGCTCTTAAGATAGGAACAATAATAACTTCCTTGCTCAATTCATATCCTGTTGTTGGGGCAACTGGAGTTTCAATTTCTACTTCTTTCAACGGAAGATCTCTGCATACTTCATATGCCATCAACTCCGCAATTTCATCAAGATTCTGTCTGAAATCCTTTGTACTCGCTGTTTTTTTACGCATTAATGTCAATTTATGTTTAATTAATGGATGATCTAAAATTGTTAACATGTTTTTTCTCCTTAAATCTTTTTCTATATTATTACTTACTCGCATTTCTTTCAACAATTTGATATGAATCATTTCTTAAATCAATTGTCACTGTAATACCATTATCAAATACAGTTTCCTGTATGTTCTCATCCCCATTCACAAATGTATGACGCACCATCTTTGCATAGGCAACTTTTTCTTCAAACGAAGCAATTTCTTTTACCATCGCAATACGCTTTTCATCTACCACATCTTCAGAAAAACTGCCATCTGTATTCACATACGCACCATCTCTTTCAAGATACGGAATACCACCATTCAACAGTGCATATAAGCCATAATTTCTATCACTCATCCAAGGAATCACAACACAATCATGGAAACAAAGATTAAAGAAAGGAATTGGTAACCCAATCTGTTTTCCATCCTGTTTCATCATAAAAGGATATGGTGCATAATGACATGTATCAATATGATTCAACGCAAAGACATTGATTTCTTCACTGCTGACAATCATACCTCTTTCATTACATACATCAAATGTATCATTTCGATATTCTCTGCATTGCTTCCGATTCATGCGATATGCATCATTGAAATTCTCATCAAACGGATTACATGTAAAGACATCACAATACACACCATCACTCTCAACACCCTGTTCTTTTAAATACGCAAGATTTCTCTTGAAGAAGACTGGTGCCATTTGTCCTGTCATATATGATTGCTTTCCACCAGCCCATACACTCATAAAATATGGCTTTTGATAACGATCATAAATCTGATATTCCTCTTTAAAATCTGGAGAATCTAAATACAGATCATGATAGTTATCATGGAAAGAAACAACATCGTTATATGTATGCAATGTTTCAATCAGTTTCTTCAATGCTGGATATCCACCTGTTCTTTCATCAATTGGATAAAATCTAGGATGCTGGTTATCATATGCAATACCACAGCCATCTAAATGCAGATGGATACGATTAATGCCTTGTGCATGAAAATGTTCCACTTTCTTCTGTACATCTACAATTGGAACAATTGCTTCATTTTCCCCTTCCGCATGATAATAGCGACTGTCTTTAGAAATCTTTGAGTGAATCCCTGTATGATAGACACAGCTCCCAACCAGCTGCTTTAAAACCGGTTTCTTTTCCACTTTTTCTTTCAATGTCAACAAACCATTTTCATCATATTTTTTACGAATCAGATGTGCCATATCGTTATAGTCAAACAAATGGTCAAATACATATAAATGCATTTTTCTTGTATAAGAAAGATGTGCTAAGGAACTGAACGTTCTCATACAGATCATAGAATACTGATCTGCATCAATACGATAGCCACTGTCTTCATAGTCATCTACAAACCAAAGATAAGAACAAGCATTACTATAGAAACCTAGTGCATTCACATATGCATCTGCACATCCAAAACATCCACCAAAAGATGGAACAAAGGAAAAATTTTCTTTTGTATCTAACAATGTTCCCTGCTGCAGCGGAAGAACTAAAAAGCCCTCTTTTGTCTGGATCGTTCCCGGGAAAATCATTTCATCAAATACAAATGTATCCTCCACTGGATCCAACGTCACACAAATTGCATCATCTTCTACATGAAAGCCTGCTTTTACACTAAACCCCTCTACAATACCTTCAAACAAGATTTCCATGCCATCATTTTCAATACAAGTAATTTTCTTTGCATCATTGAACGGATACACTTCGTTATCCTTTTTAACGGTCCATTGATTTGTATCAATCACAAACTCTTCATCATTTTTCGTGAAGATCAACTGTTTATTTTCATATCTCATTTTTAACATGAAACAAGTATACACCTAGTATGCTAAAATAGAGGACATGAAAATACTCATTACACCATTCATCAAATATCCTCAAAATACAACTTCTTATTTTTTAACGGTCAACCTTGCTTATTTATTTGTGACGCAAGGTCATACCGTCGCAGTCAGTGCAGACAAGGAAAATCATTTTCATCATATTTCTCTTTATCCTGCCGCAAACATCAAATCTCCCTTTTCTCTTTCCAAAAAACAACAGAGAAGCTATGAAGAATGGATGTATGCCAGTGGTGCAACAACACAAAAATATCTAGAAGAAGATTATGCATGTCTTGATACATGCATTCAAACATTCAAACCAGATCTCATCATCACAATAGATCGTTTAGCATCCATCATGCTGGCAAGAAAATATAAGATCCGTATCTGGACAATCGTACATTCTGACATGTATAAAGCGCCCTTATTTGATTCAACCTGTATGAATGAAGTCAATACAGTATTAAAAAATCATTCATTAGAGCAAGAATACAACCTCAAGGAGCTCCACGCAAAATGCAATCGCAGAATTGGTTTTGGACCAATTGAAGTACAGCCATTTCACCCAAAAGATGACGTGACACGGATTGGAGTGACTTCCATCTATCCACCACACACAATTCGCACAAACCGTGTATGTATCTTTTTCCAGAAGATTTCAATCAACAAAAAAGCCCTACGCAAAATGATCATTGAAGCATTCCAGGGTGCACCATATTCTGTATATGCCTGCTTTGATGGCTCTAGAGCTGAAACAATTGATAATATTCATTTCCTGCAATCCACAAAAGCAGAACTGCTGCCTGGTTCCATTGCATGCATTCATGATGGAAATGATTACTTCACAAACCAATGTCTTGCTAGAGGCATTCAACAGCTCATCATCACAAACCACGACTATATCCGTAATTCCAACGCCCTTTCTGCAGAAAGAAACAAATTCGGTCTAGCTTTATATGAAGACGAGTTAACAATGCAGAAACTCTATGAACAATATCGTTTATTACTCAGTGATGATAAATACTACTATTACACACAGGCATATAAAAAAATCACCCTTGCTTCAGGTGATCTTTCCATGCTTTTAGATTACTTGTCATCCTCTGACTGATTCATCTGCAGAATCGTTTTACAAAGCTGTTCTGGCATAAAGAATGGCTGTGGTCCAAACGGATTGATAACAATTCCCCCAAATCCATTTTCCATGATCTTCTCCACTTCTTCATATTTCATAATCAATGTGACCGCATCTTTTTCCATCATCATGCTTGACCAGCGATGCAATGCATCCCAATCTGTAAATGCTGGAAGGATAAATAGATTTTCATCAGCAGAAGTAGATACAGACATAAACGCTGCACTTGTATTCTCCTGCAGAGGATCCATGATATCTCCATAATGCTCTGTCGTTGACTTCGCACAGACAAGTAGATTTGCATGTGAAACCAGCCACAGAACAAGAGAAGTAAAGTGTGGATCATCACGACACGCATCATAAACACTCAAAAGTCCACGAATATATGGAAGCTCATTCAGATTATCATGCATACTATCACTCACCGCAATGATATCAGAAAGAACACAATACTTTTTTATACACTTTGTCTTTTCATTTTTCTTGACAACGATTTCAACATTGTCATTTTTTGCTTTTCGACATGTTTTCTCATTCATACGTATAGAAAGAATACGCGCTGTAAATACATCATTTTCTAGACTGTATACATATACTTCATCAAATACATGCATATTTCCAGATAATTTTCCCTTCAGAATCAAATTTGATTTCTCTTCATTGATTTCTTCCACAACAAATGTATATCTTCTCTTTTTATATTTCTCATTTTTATGAATCAATGCATGAATTCTTGTTTTCCGTGTCAATAAATTCTTATAGTTCTGCACATAGTAAATCACGCCAAACATCACAACAACCATCAGGCAGAACAAAATCATACTTTGATTCTGTCTCACTAATACATTTGTCTCTTCCTGCAGATACGCAACACTAGCATAAATAAAATCCAGAACAAGAGAAAAGAATAATGCATTTTGTCCCCATCTAACAATCCATGTTTTCTGACTTGCATATCCTTCTGCACGATCAAATTTCTGATTCATCCAGCAAATTCCCGCAAACATAACAAGCAAGATACAAACAAAAGCAAAAAAACTAAACCATTCATCTACAATGGATTGAAACATAACAATATCGCATAGTAACAGACTAAAAAATATAAACACACATCCCGCGATCAAAGATGCGACCCATAACAATGTCTTTTTCATCGCAGTTATTCTATCAAAAAAGTTAATATGATTCACTTCATATTAACTTTTCTTAACAAATTTATTTCTGCAGGAAGGACAAGTAATTTCAATTTTACCTCTTCCCTTTGGAACACGTACAATCTGATGACACTTTGGACACATATAATAATGATTATTTCTATCCTGCAAAGAATTACGTATTACTTTCCATCTTCTTTGAACAATTGTCTTGTATTCCATATAGTGATCATTTTCAATTCTTCTCTTCACATAGTTTTTAGAAAACATACGATAGATTTCATATGCCATGATTATCATTGAAACAATTGAAAAGAAACCAATTCTTGTAATAGAAGCAAGAATACTCAAAATCAGTGAAGTTCCAACAAGTGCCAGCCCAAGTGGATCAGCACCATAACGATTCCTGAAGAATCTCTGTAATTTATACTTTATGTTATTCATGTAATGTATCTTACATCAAACATACCATAGAAATCCATTGACATTGAATATTGATTGTATGATTTTAGAAACCACCAATTGGAATTGATGGATCCATCTGTGTAACGACTGCCTTATATTGTTCATACACATCCATGCAGTTTGCTAAATGCGCATCATCCATCTGTGGAAATGGAATCACATCAAAGTTACGACAGTTTGCATCAAAGTAACAATACATTAAATCCGTCTTTAGATCAGATAAGCCGATTTCAACTCTGCCATCTCCATATGTCGTCTTATTGATTGTTAATGCCGCCATCATTTCAATCTTGCTGAGATCATATTGTGCCGCAACAATATTTCCCAATGCATAGAAGCAAATCGTCTTTCCATCATTCAGCCACTGCACAGGTTCAATACAATGCGGATGATTGCCAATGATAATATCTGCACCAGCATCTGCTAACTGCTGGGCAAGTGTTGTCTGATGTTCATTTGGAGATGTCTGATATTCATCACCCCAATGCATTGCCACAAGTACAACATCTGCCATTGTTTTTGCTTGTGCCACTTTATTCAGCATCTCTTCTTCATGACCATCATAACAACTCACATAATAAGGCTGTTCTGGCTGCAGTCCATTCATATCATGACAGAACGATAAGAACGCATAACGAATTCCATTGATTTCACCAACAGGAATTGCATCATAATCCTCTTGTGAAGTATATGTACCATTCATCAAGATACCTTCTTTACTCTTCCAGTAATTCACGGAATTCTCTAATCCATACGTATTCATATCCAGACAATGATTATTCGCTGTCGATACAAGATTAAAGCCCAAAGAAAGCATATAATCACCCCAGGATTGAGGACCATTAAATCTAGGATATCCATGAATCCCAAGATCATCCCCACCTAAGATCGTTTCCTGATTGTAATAGCGAAGATCATAATTCTGTGCAATTGCACCAATACGATCTAGTAAAGTAAACGTATATGTACCATCCCCATTCGATGCATCTGCTTCAATGGTTGTATGCAATAAAGCATCTCCCACCATAAACAAAGAAGCACTTGTTGTCACTGGTTCTGGTGTAGGTGTAGGTGTTGCGACAACTTCGGGTTCTTCATTTTTTTCCTCTTCTTGTGGACGATTGAATAGATAGTTCAATCCAAACGCAGTGCCAAGCGTTGCCACCACAAATAAAGCCGCAAGCAATGCCAATTTTAAAGCAATTCCTTTTCTTAATTTTCTTTTTTTCATGATCATTCCCCTTGCTGCTTCTATCTTACCATGTTTGTGGTAAAATACTCCAATATCAGGATGTAGCTCAGCTTGGTAGAGCACTGCGTTCGGGACGCAGGTGTCATGAGTTCAAATCTCACCATCCTGACTTTTTTATTTCACTTCTATATACAATATTTTCTCAACGATTCCTTTTTGTGTACGCAATGTATATACGGCAACGTGATTACCTGGTTCGTTTGTTGAAAACGTAGAAGGAAGGACCAACTGCCCCTGCATTGTTGAATAAGAAGCAATATATTCCATCGGATCAAAGATATCACCACACTGTAATGTAACAACATCCTGCTTCAATTCTAAATACGGCTGCTCTTGTATATAAGGAAACAATGTAAAAAATAACAAAAACACACCACTCATAAATACCAGTGGAATCCATTGATGCATATAATCCCTCTCAACTTTTTCTCCTTTCTCTAATGCAAGACGAATCTTTTGCATCTTTTCAACAGGCATATCACAATGCATATATTTCTTAATCTCTCTTCTAGAAATATGATGTTCCAAAGCAAGACGAATTTCTCTCATCTGTAAATGATTCCATTCCCTTTGTGCATACACTTTCACATCCTCTTTATCCAATCCATGTTTCAATCCTGATGTAATTTCTATCTTCTGTAGATACGTAAATTCCAATTCAAAACAAGACATCAATTCTTTTGCATAGTACATAACAAATACCTCTACTATGTATATTCACAAGTTTTTCCCATTCTCCAAAAAATAATTCGCGATTTTGAGTATAATGGTTTAGGTGGTGAAAAATTTATGAACGAAATGACATTTTTAAAAAACTTAGACTTTATTCGTACAGGCGGTTCAAAAGAAGAATTAAAAGCCGCAGAATTTATTCAGGCAGAATTACAGAAGCTTGGATTAAAAGCAAAAATTGAAGACTTCCCAGTCCATGCTTCTACAATTTCAAAAGCAGAACTCGAAGTAACAAAACCATACAAGAAATCGATTCCTTGTACAGGCTACATGAATAGTGTTTCCGCAACACTCACAAAAGACATGTACTATCTAAGAAACAAGAACGATGAAAGAGATTTAAAAAACATCAAAGATAAAATTGTATTCTTAGATGGCGGTCTTCCTTACTGGACATATAAATCACTCATTGAAAATGGTGCAGCTGGATTTATCACATGCAATGGAAACCTGCACGATGACGATACAGATATTGACTGTAAAGAAATTCGTGAACCATTAGAAAAACTCGGTCAATTACCAGGTGTCAATATTCATATCAAAGATGGATATCCAATGATTCAAAACCATGCTGAGACAGTAAAGCTCACATTAAAACAGACACCTATTAAAGACGCAAAGAGCAGAAATGTTGTATGCAAGATCAAAGGGCAAGATGATGAAATCATTGTATTCTCTGCGCACTATGATTCTGTTCCACTTTCTCATGGCATCTATGACAATGCAACTGGTGCATTAACGATCTACAAACTCGCAGAATACTTTGCTTCCCACAAGCCAAAGCATACACTTGTATTTGTATGGTGTGGAAGTGAAGAAAGAGGATTACTTGGTTCCATTGCTTTCTGCAAGAAACATCAAAAACATCTCAAAGACTATCGTCTGAATATCAATGTTGATATGATTGGTTCTCATTTAGGAGAATTTGATACACGTGTATCCGCAGAAGACAAGCTTGCACATTACATTGATTATTTTTCCAGTGAAGTTGGATTTGCAAATAAAGTAACTACAGGTGCATATCCAAGTGATTCCACACCATTTGCATCCAATGGCGTACCATCATTAAGTTTCGCAAGAAATACACATCTTGAACCAATCCATTGTAAATATGATGATATGAGTACTGTGAGTGAGAAAAATATCAAGGAAGATATTGCATATATCTTAGAATTCTCTAAGAGAATGGCCAACAGTGCACTCATTCCAGTCAAAAAAGAAATCCCAGAAAATATTCAAAAGAAACTGGATGAATATAACTACGTAAAGAAACCAGAATAAAGGAGTAACTATGATTTTAGACGAAATTGATCCATCTTTATTAGATTTAGCAAAACAGGCAGATGCAGAATGCAAACCCATCTATGATGAAATAGATCACATCTGCTTCTATCATTCCAATCGTATCTTATCTGCATTTATTGAAAACAATGTATCGTATTCAGACTTTGCGGAACAAAATGGATACGGTGACTATGACGAAGGAAGAAACAAGCTCGAAAAGATCTTCGCTGCAGTACTTGGATGTGAAGACTCTCTTGTTCGTCCACAGATCATGTCAGGCACAAACGCATTATATTTAACATTCTCATCTCTATTAAAACCAGGAGATACAATGATTTCTTTAACAGGTACACCATATGATTCCTTGCAGGAAATGATTGGTCTATCTGGAGATTCCACACAGTCATTAAAAGCAAACGGTGTAAAATATGAACAGATTGATCTTTTAACACTAGAAAATGGAGACAATGATTTCGATGAAAAGACAATTGTGGAACGCCTTGCAAGAAAAGACGTGAAACTTGTTGAAATCCAAAGATCAAGAGGATACTCCGCAAGAGCATCTCTAACAATCGATAAGATTGAAAAAATCATTCAGTCTATTCGCTCTGTCAATCAAGATGTCATTATCATGGTAGACAACTGCTATGGAGAACTTGTTGAATACAAAGAACCAGGCCATGTTGGCGCTGATGTTGTTGTTGGATCACTCATGAAAAATCTAGGTGGCGGCATCGCTTCTACTGGTGGATATGTTGCGGGAAGAGAAGATCTGATCGCAATGGTTGCGGATCGCTTAACTGCTCCTGGGATTGGTAAAAATCAAGGTGCAAACTTCAACCAGAATAACGCATTCTTCAAAGGCGTATTCATGGCACCAAACGCAGTCAAAGGCGCATTAAAAACTCAAGTATTTGCATCATGGATGCTTGAAAAGCTTGGATATAAAAATGTCGCTCCAAAATGGAACGACAAGCGTACAGATATTATTCAAACAGTAGAGCTCGGAAATAAAGAAAACCTTGTACATTTCACACAAGGCATTCAAGAATCCTCACCAATTGACTCCTTTGTCAGGGTCATGCCAGCACCAATGCCTGGCTATCCATTTGATGAAGTTATGGCATGTGGAAGCTTCACAAACGGAAGTACAATCGAATTAAGTGCAGATGCTCCAGTTGTTCCACCATATACATTGTATATGCAGGGAGGATTATCCTTCGAATATGGAAAACTATCCATCTTGCTTGCACTCACGCATATTAGAGAAGCATTATAACTTAGAGGCATGATGATTCCAATGTCATTAAGTTAAGGCATTGAACCAATTGAATCTCTAAAGTGCACTGCGCATTAACTTGCGTAGTGCTTTTTTTCTGCAGTGAAATTTTTTTCTCAGTCTAAAAAAAGCATTCACATTTACGCATAAATATGCAGAAAAATGCTTGACAGACAAAAAAGCGGAACATTAAACATAATCCGAAGGAAATTGTAGGAGGAAAATTTACATGTCTACAATTTCTAATAACAACTATTACTATTCCACTTCAACGATCCACTCTGCTCTTGAAAAAGCTGTTTCTTCACTCAGTGAAAATATCGCCTGCTATTCTTCTGATCCTGTCTCTGACTTTACAAGAAACAGAAAGCTCAACTGTTCCAATCTTATTCATTACATTCTGCATCTATCCAACAAGACAATTCAGTCAGGTTTAATGGATTATTTTTCTGACATCGATGACATGCCGTCTGCTTCTGTCATTTCTCAGCAGCGCTACAAGTGCAGACCGGAAGCCTTTAAAAGAGTGTTTTCGCTGTTCACTTCTTACTTTACAAACTATAAGACATACAACGGCTACTATCTGCTCGCATGCGATGGTTCTGATATCAACATCTCTCACAATCCAAAGGACAAGACGACCTATCACATCAATACATCTGCGACCAGAGGATACAATCAGCTTCATCTCAATGCACTTTATGATGTACTGAACGGTATCTATGCAGATGTGAATATTGATACAGCTGCCAAAACACATGAGTGCGGTGCAACGATCTGCTCATCGGTATTGCAAATGCCACATAAACGATCACAGCAGCCAGTTGACCAGGTTCAGAGACTTAATCCCATCGTATGACGCATCCAGGCCGGGATCAAGCGACAACACGATTTTTTCATAGTTATCATTGATTTTCTGTAATGGCGCAAGTTCACGACGACGAACATCTTCGCTTGCCATGGATTCTGTGACCTGCACATACAGTTTGTCATCTGCTTTCGTAGCAATGAAATCCACTTCGGCATTGTCCACTTTGCCGATTGCCACATCATAGCCTCTGCGAAGCAGTTCAAAGTATACCACATTCTCGATGGCATGACCGCTGTCACGGTTTCTGAACCCAAGCAGATAGTTTCTGAGGCCAATATCTACTATATAATACTTGCCCAGGGTTCTAAGATATTCTTTGCCCTTGATGTCGAAGCGCTTGATATCATAGTAGAAATAGGACTCCAACAAAGCATTGACATAGGCTTGCACCGTGTGGGCGCTGGGTGTGCCCTTTCGCTTCCCATCCTCCAGCAAACCTTCGTTGACCAGCGTATTTCCAATGGAGGACACCGAAACGCTGCTTCCAATGTTATCAGCAAGGAACAAGATAATTTTTCGAAGCAAAACAGGATCGGTGATCTGTCTCTGCCCCCGACGCTTTTCTCTCTCCAAAATATTGCGGACGACGACTGTGGAATAAATACCGTCCAGCAGAACCAATGCCTTTTCCTGATCCAGTCCCACATCCGCAATGCCGGGCATCCCTCCGAAGCGCATATAAGCATCAAACACTTCCCGTAGCTCATAACGCTCACCGGATTTATCAAATACCTGGAACCTTGTGCCGCCAAGGGCACTTTTTGTCTCCTTTACCTCAAAATCATGGAAATACAGGAACTCGCTGAAGGACAGCGGCAGCATCTTGATTTCCACACATCTGCCGGATAAATAAGCGGAATACTCGGATGACAGCAGATAGGCATTGGAACCGGTAATGTATATATCGCAGTTAAAATCCACGCGGAAGGAATTAACCGTCTCCTCCCACTTATCAATCCGCTGCAGCTCATCAAAAAACAGATACATTCTCTTGCCAGGGACAACTTTGGACTGAACATATTCATAGAAATCGTCTGCAGACATCTTTTTGAATTCATGGGATTCAAAATTCATTTCGATAATCTGCTCATCAGAAACACCGGTTTCCTTCAAGTGCTCCACCATCAGCTTCAGCAGGCTGGATTTGCCGCAGCGACGGATGCCGGTAACGACCTTTACAGGCTCTGTATCCCTGAATGCAATGATCTTTCTCAAATACAAATCTCGTTTTTTCAGTTCGTGTGTGTCAATCATAGATTTGTACCTCCTCACGCAATTTGAACATAGCACAAACATTGCTATAAATTGAGTTTTGTGCAGTTAATAGCAAAAATTTTTTATTTTTCGGCAGTTTCTGCATTTGTGGAATATTCCAAAAATTTTTGGCTCTCCATCTGCAATTACAGGAAATGATAATCCATGGCAACGCAATGCCTGAATATAAAACATTCCTGTTGCGGTACTCAAATCCAATCCAAGAGATTGAAATAAATCAGATGCTTCTTTTTTTTAAGCTGGTTCAATTCTAATTGGTGAACTCTTTGTCATAATCATTTGCTTCCTTATAAATTTTTAAAATGATACAAAACAACTCCATTTCAAGTGCATTGCACATAATTTTTGTTAAAAATCACAATAAAAAGCCTGAAACAAAATATTCCAGACTCCCTTAATTATAGTTACATGTAAATCCAACAATAAACCAATACTATTTGTTCAGCAGCTGCCTTTTTGTCCGCCATCAATACGAATGATCGTATTATTAATATAATCGGCTTCTTCACTGATCAAGAATTTAACAAGATATGCAACTTCTTCTGGTTTTCCATAACGTTCCACCAGAATTTTTTCGCATTCCTGTTTCAAAAATTTCTCATCATACCCATCCAGTTCACTCTCTGTCCCAATAAAACCAGGTGCAATAGCATTCACATGAATATATGGACCCCACTGCATCGCAAGATCATGTGTTAAAGCATTTAATGCTGCTTTCGAAACATCATAGTCAATACTCATCGGATAATACGTATTCATGCCATTCGTTGAAGAAATATTAATGATTCTTCCATATTCTTTCTCCATCATGTGATGAGATACTCTTTTCGCACAGTTAAATGCACCAACAACATTCACATTCATTGTCTTTTGAAACTCTTCACTTGTTTTCAAATGGAAAAGATTAGAAAGATCAATTGCCGCATTATTTACTAAAACATCTACGCCACCCATCTTTTCTTCAATTTCACACACCATTGCATCCACTTGTTCCACACTAGACACATCCGCCTGCATCGCTAATACATTCACACCATACAATGCAATGAGTTCTTTCTGTAAAGACAATGCTTCTTGTTTTGAATGCAGATAATTGATCACAATATCATATCCACTCTTCGCAAGTTCCTTTGCAATTGCTTTCCCAATGCCTTTTGCACTGCCCGTAATCAATACAACTTTATTTTTCATACATCGAAAAAAAGAGCTTAGAATTAAGCTCTTGAAGAATACTTTCCATCAGAAGTAGAAACAAGAATTCTTTCTCCTTCTTCAATAAACTGAGGAACTCTGAGTGATAGACCAGTATCTGTAACAGCGTCCTTTGTCTGGGAGGATGGAGCACCCTTGATTGCAGGTGTTGTTTCCGCAACTGTCAATTCAACCTTATCAGGAACAACGATTGCGATTACCTGTCCTTCAAAAATCTGAAGAATAACATCCATACCTTCAATTAAGAAATACTTATTCATTCCAACATGTGCATCATCTAATTCATATGTTTCAAATGTTTCCATATCCATGAAGTAGTAGACATCACCAGCAGAATAAGAATACTGTGCAGACTTCTTTTCAATCATTGCTGCTTCAAACTTTGTAGAAGCGTTAAAGTTTCTTTCCTGTGTAGAACCTGTTTTCAAGTTCTTCATCTTTGTTTTCAGAATTGCTGCACCCTTACCAGGTTTTACATGCATAAAGTCAATGACTTGCCATGGATCACCATCAACCATGACTGTTAATCCAGTTTTAAAATCTCCAGCTTCAATTGCCATAATTTATTACCACCTTTTTTATTTATAATTCCGTTGTTATTTTACCAATAACACTAGTATTTATCAATATTTTTAGAAAAGGGACTTCTTTTCTTCCTGGTGAGATTTAATATACTTGCTCCACTTGATATAGCCATATGTTGTATTTGTAAAGTATCCAAGTTTCAATACAAGCAATACATACTGACCAGACAAGATATTGATGATTGCTTCTAACGCAGCGCAAATATACCATGCAATCCACTGTTCTCTTAATCTAAAGAAGATGAATAAACCATTTGCTACACCAACTGCAGAAGCACACGCATCAATATACGTAATAGCTGTTTCTAACTGTTTATTACCGCCTAAGAAATCTGTCTGAATATCCAATCCACTCAAGAAGTAACCCACAACAACAGTCCATACAATGATTGCTAGAATAATCAATACTTCCTGATAGCCCTTTAATCTTCTAACAGCTGTCAATTCATCGCTTTCATCATCCTTATGCTTACTCCAGTTAATATAACTCAAGATATCAATTGGCAGCCAGAAGAATAATGTTGTCGCAATCGTCGCAAAACGATACATCAGTACAAGACATGTTGCAATTTCTGTAATTTCTACAAGTACAGATACTAGGAAATTGTATCTAGACTGTTTAGAAATCAGCAATTCACAAAGAATATTCAAGAATGTATCCAATAGATACAACAACATGATAATGATGCCATTCACACCATTTGCACTGTCTTCAGGGAATGCTACCGCAACGATTGTTGCAAGTACCATGATTGTTAAGAACCAGCACTTTTCATATGTTGTAAAAGCTTTTGCGAATGTATACATGATCCATACAGATACAAACAAGATCAATAATGCAATACCTAAATTAAACACAGGCATTAAAGTATTGGCTTCTGTCTGATGATATACATATTGAACTTCCTTAGCTGAAGGATCCTGATGATCAAAATACAACATTGTTCCATTATCTGTCTGATATTCATAGCCAGTAATAGAATCAATATCTAGATCCTCATATTCTTCATAAGAATATGAAACAATCAACTTTGCATCACCATTTACAAAGGTAACATCACAAACAGTTGAATCTTCATCATAGTCTTCTGCTTCTGTATCACGATCCATTTCTAAGCTTTGAATAAAATGGATATCCCCATAATTGGCATTTAGTTTTTTGAAACCTGTAAAGAAAGAAAATAATGATCCAATCACAAGTAAACTCATCACGGCAAGCATGATTTTTCTCAGTTTTGGATTGGATTCTTTAAATGTTTTAATTTTTTCTAACATCTTAAAAAAACCCCCAAAGCATTTTATACTTCTGCTTTAGAGGGTTCAATATTTTTTTTGTAAAATTTTGCGATTGTCCGAATCAATTCATCTACTTTCAATGGCTTTGTTAAATGCGCAGCCATTCCAGATTCTTTTGATTTTGCGATGTCTTCTTCAAATGCATTCGCGCTGCAGGCAACAACAGGAATATCTTTCGCATCTTTTCGATCTAGATTTCGTAATGCTTTACAAGCTTCATATCCATTCATAACAGGCATCATGATATCCATCAAAATAATGTCAAAGAAATATTCTTCATGTTGCGTAAATTGTGTAATCACGTCTTTTCCATCCACTGCTTCATATACAATTGCACCATTATCTTCTAATAATGTTTTCGCAATTTCTCTATTCAGTGCATTATCTTCCGCAAGCAATACTTTCACCCCAGTAATGGAAACATTTTCGGATGTATCAATTTGAGAAATCTCATATTGTTTTTCAGCAATTTCAAACGGAATACGAATCGTAAAGTGACTGCCAACATTTAATACACTTTGAATATCAATGGTTCCATTCATCATGTTAATCATTTGTAGAACAATCGCCATTCCAAGTCCACTTCCCTGATAAGAAGTTCTATTTTCATGTTCCTGTACAAATGGCTCAAAGATGTGTTGAAGAAATTCTTCACTCATTCCAATACCTGTATCCTGGATATCAAACTGGATCATTGCTTTCCCATCATGCATTTCACATTCTTTGATACTGAAAGCAATGCTTCCATTTTTCTTGTTATATTTAATTGAATTATCTAGCACATTCAACAGAATCTGCTTCATATATAAAGCAGAGCCCATCAAATATGGATGTTGAATATCATCTTTCTGACATTGCAGAGTAATCTTGAAATTCTCTGCTTTCATCTTTGCAATCACAAATACTTCATCAAACAGCTTTTCAATATTCAACGGTTCACAGACAATTTTAATTTCCTTACTTTCCAGCTTACTCAATTGCAGCATATCATTCAATAAAGACAATAAGTAATTTGCCGCAACTTTTGCTTTTGCACGATTCATAGAAAGCAATTCATAGTCCTGTGGATGCCTAGAATCAATTTCAATCAATCCAAGAATTCCATTGAGTGGTGTACGAATATCATGAGACATACGATTCAAGAAATCTGTCTTCACTTTCATTGCTTCTTCCAGTTGATTTCTAACATCCAATTCTCTCGCCAAAAATAACAGCCATCCAGAAATCACAATGGCAACTGCCTGTAAAGGCAGGCCATATGAAAAAATTTGAATCATTGTTGCAAGTGTAGGCAGACATACATAAGAAATGGCAGCTAGAAGTTCATTTCTACGCAGATCATTTCTGAAATAATATAAAAGATAGATAAAGATCAAAATTCCTATAACTGTTGGAATCTGACAAATCGGAAAATATTTTGTTCTATGATAAATGTTATTTGCATCAAAATAATAGTAAATTTCAAAATACTGTGAAAGAACAACAAATACAACGGATATTCCTACCAATAGCCAAATAAATTGAAATAATATTTTCTTTCGCTTCAACATTGGTGCCAGAGAATCATATAAATACTTAGCAAGCATTCCCATTTCAAGATAATTAAATATAAACACAAGCGGATTACATAAATGTGTCATAATATAACCAATCTCACTTGTATTTCCTTTATAGAATTCCGCAAGACAATCACTCGTCAGTAAAAATGCGCCTAAAAACACAATCCATAAAATATCTTTATCTTTCTGGTTTTTATTTTTCTGCAGACATAAAATGCTTAAAATAATTAAGCTGATAATGGTTGCCACAAACTCAAACGAAATAATAAAAATGCTTAAAACACTCATCCCATCTATCTCCATGGAATATTTTATCATAGTTCTTAAAAAATGCATTGACGTATCTACCTGATATGATGTAAAATACTTGAGCGTGATGCACCAGTGGTGGAATGGCAGACACGTACGCTTGAGGGGCGTATGGAGAGATCCGTGCAAGTTCAAGTCTTGTCTGGTGCACGATTGTTCAGCAATAGCTGAACTTTTTTATTATCATAATCATTTAAGGAGATA
The DNA here is from genome assembly GCA_934725105.1 of uncultured Bulleidia sp. GTDB lineage: Bacteria > Bacillota_I > Bacilli_A > Erysipelotrichales > Erysipelotrichaceae > Bulleidia. Next base: position 25,621 of record CAKVBD010000004.1, read on the forward strand.
AAACATATGTTAAGAATTGCAATTTGTTGTGGTGGCGGTTTTTCTTCCAGTGCTTTAGCTGCGCACCTGGAAAAAGAATCTGTAGAAAAAGGATTAAAAGACAGAGCAACTTTCATTTTCATTCCCATCCATCACCTGATAGAACGTATGGATGAAGCGGATGTAGCGATGGTTTGTCCACACATGGAAATGCAAGTACGTAAAGATGCACCAAAATACACAATTCCTGTAACGATCATTCCTCCACGTCTCTATGGCTTAATGCCAGCACAGTCTTTTATTGAAGATGCAGAAGACATTTATGATTTATGGAAAAATGGAGTTAAAAACATGGTTACTTTTCCAGAAGAGCCACGTCCACTCGCAGTCAAGAGAACAATTTCTCATAGAAGATGGCTCAAAGGGGAAAAAACAGACTTCACAAAAATCTAAAACTTATCTTCGGATAGGTTTTTTATATTAACAAGAAAGGACTACACAATGGCAAAAGATCTCACACAAGGCAATTTATTAAAAAATATCGTTACATTCTCTCTTCCATTTTTATTGTCTTATTTTCTGCAGACACTCTATGGCATGGCAGATTTATTTATTGTTGGCCAATACAATGGTGCATCTTCTATCTCAGGCGTTTCCATTGGATCACAATTCATGCATATGGTTACTGTTATGCTTGTCAGCTTGTCTTTAGGCTCTGTTGTTATGATTGGCCGCTACGTAGGCAGCCATAACGAAAAACAAGTCAATACAGTTATCGGAAACAGTATTACACTCTTTTCTTTTCTATCAATCATTTTGCTTGTCGGATTACTTTGTTGTAGAACAATGATCACCACAATCATGAATACGCCAATTGAGGCAATTCAGGAAACAAAGAATTATTTAACGATCTGTTTTCTAGGCATTCCTTTTATCATTGCATACAATGTTGTTTCTTCTATCTTTCGAGGACTTGGTGACTCTAAAACACCAATGTATTTTATCTTCATTGCATGTCTTTCCAATATTGTATTAGATTATGTATTTGTCGGATTTTTTCATATGCAGGCAACAGGTGCTGCCCTGGCAACGATTATTGCACAGGCAATCAGTGTAGCTATCTCACTATTCACAATCAAAAAGAAAAATCTCATACACATTCATAAAGCAGATTTCACAATCCAAAAAGAAACACTGCACAATATCCTGAAGATTGGCGTACCAGTTTCTTTACAAGATGGATTCATTCAAATCTCATTTCTAATTATCACAATCATCGCAAACAGCAGAGGTGTTGAAGTATCTGCAGCAGTAGGCATTGTAGAAAAAATCATTTCATTCTTATTTCTAGTGCCTTCAGCAATGATGTCTACTGTTTCCACAATTGTTTCTCAGGCAATTGGTGCCAATAACAAACCACTCGCAAGAAAAACAGTATTCATCTGTTCCAGCATTGCCTTTACATTTGGAATTGTCATTGCGATTTGTTTTCAGTTTATTTCTCAAAATGTTTTATCTTTATTCACAAACGATGCAACTGTTATTTCACTAGGCACTTCCTATATGCATTCCTATGTATTTGATTGTGCTATTGCAGGCATTCATTTCTGTCTGTCCGGTTTTTTTGTAGCAAGTGGCTATCCATTCATTTCCTTCTTAAATAATGTCATCAGTATTATTGTATGTAGAGTTCCAGGTGCATATCTTGCTTCTATTTACTACCCAGATACACTGTTTCCTATGGGCCTTGCTGCACCAATGGGAGGAGTCATTCAGATTCTGATTTGTACTTTTTTCTTCATTCGTTATCGAAAACAAGATAGAATATAGCTATGACAAATAAAACACCATTAGAAATTGAAAGAAAATGGATGGTAAATGGGTTTCCTGATCTACCATTACTATTCTCTCAACAAATGCGTCAAGGATATATTGCAACACATCCAACGGTACGCATCCGTGAAGAAAAAATGATTTATTCATCCAAAGATCAGCCATTCAAAGATGAATTCATTCTTTGCTTTAAATCTTCAGGATTACTCACAAGAAAAGAAATTGAAATGGAAATTCCAGAAGAAAAGTTTGAAGAATTAGAAGATCTCATCGGCTTACCACTCATCAATAAACTAAGAAACACATATTTATTAAAAGATGGACATCACTTAGAAGTCAGTCATGTGGATGAAGGATTGCCTTCAGAATTCTATTACGCAGAAATTGAATTCGAAAGTGAAGAAGAAGCAAATGCATTTGATCCAAAACAAGTTGATCTTAGTGACTATCTCAATGATGATGTAACAAGTCAGCCAAACCAATCTATGGCTGCCTATTGGCAACAGACTAGACAAAAGTAAAAACCACCTTTCGGTGGTTTTGTTTGTTTTATTCAGCTTTCCAAAGTCCATGCAGGTTGCATAGTTCATATGCTGCAACGACTTCATCACCATCATTCAATGTAAATGTAGCTTCTGGCTTTTCTTCTGGATGAAGATCATGCTTCATGAAACCACTCTTTGTTTCAAGAATGATCCATTGAATATAATGTTTTTCAACCATTGGATGTTCTACAGAACCAACAGTTACTTTTACAATATTCCCATTCTTTTCAATCACAGGAACATGTTTTTCATTCGCAGCATCTGTTGTGTTAGGAATCACTTCATTCATTGTTTCTCCACAACATTTTGGAGTACAGCCACTCTTTTCATTCAAGAATGTAATAAAATTACCGCATCCTTCACATTTATAAAATTTCATATTTTCACCTGTTAATAGTTTTCTTCATGCACTTCGAAGTAAGACTGTGGATGGTTGCATACTGGGCAAACATCTGGTGCCTTTGTACCAATTACGATATGACCACAGTTTCTGCATTCCCAAACTGTAACGCCACTCTTTTCAAACACTTTCTTTTCTTCAACATTTGCAAGAAGTTTTCTATATCTTTCTTCATGATGCTTTTCAATAGCACCTACGCCTCTGAACTGTTCAGCAAGTTCATGGAAACCTTCTTCATCAGCTTCCTGTGCCATACGTTCATACATATCTGTCCACTCATAGTTTTCGCCTTCAGCAGCAGCCTTCAAGTTAGCTTCTGTATCACCTAATTCGCCTAAAGCCTTAAACCAGAGTTTCGCATGTTCTTTTTCGTTTTCAGCTGTCTTTAAGAACAAAGCAGCAATCTGTTCATAGCCAGCCTTCTTAGCAACGCTAGCGAAGTATGTATATTTATTTCTAGCCTGAGATTCGCCAGCAAATGCTTCACGTAAATTCTTTTCAGTTTTTGTACCTGCGTATTTATTTGTCATATGTAAGTCCTCCTCTTTGACTTGTTGGTAATATAATATTAGCATTGTTAGATAAATAATAGTAGATTTTTGCTTTATTTTTTGTATAATTTTGTCATGACACTAAATTTATATAGAAACTACACATCAAATGTCCATTACACGGACGATAACTTAAAGATTTTTGTAAAACAAGAAGAAATGCTTCCAGATTCTAACTTTCATTCCATCCAGCATATTCATGAAGAAATTGAAATGATGGAAATATTAGAAGGATATCTCTATTACAACATTAATGATGAACAGGTAAAAGTAACAAAGGGACAAATCATATTTGTGAATGCAAATCAATTACATTCCTCTACACTCAATGAATCAGAGTATTGTAAATTCAATGTTGTATTGATTCATCCATCTATTTATTCCAATGACCCATTGATTTATGCAAATTATGCAAAACCAATTGTAGAAAATACAAGCATTGACTATATGATCTTTGATCAGCATTCTTCACTCATCAATGCATTTCATCACATCCAGCAGTTAGACTCTATGCGATCAAGTGCATACATGCTTGGCATGATTTCTGATGCATATACAATCCTGCAATTGATTTATGAACGATTAGAAACACATATTCCTGAAGTGGATCCACATCATTTAGATGACATGGAACTGTTAAACAAAATGACTTCATACATCTACAAGAATTATGCAGATAAGATTTCCTTAAGTGATATCGCAGAATACGGAAATGTATCCATATCAAAGTGTTCAAGAATGTTTAATCTATATACAAAACATTCACCCATTGATTTCTTAAATCTATATCGCTTAGAAATTGCATCCAATCTTTTAAGAAGTACAGATCAGTCAATTTCTCAAATCTCTTCTTCCTGTGGTTTTGATCAACAATCATATTTCAATCGCATGTTTAAGAAAGAGTATGGCTGTACACCTTTAGCTTATCGCAAACATCCATGTGATAAATTTGTACATTAAGAAAAAATCAGTTATAATATTTGCACTGCCGACTTAGCTTAGTTGGTAGAGCAATGCACTCGTAACGCATAGGTCGTAGGTTCAAGTCCTATAGTCGGCACTATACTAAGCTCTAAAAACCGCTGATTTATGCGGTTTTTTTATATTCATTTTTTTCGAGCGAACTTTTGAGCGAACTTTTTACCTCCAAAATTAAAAAGACACAGATCACTCCATGTCTTCTACAATCTTTTTTCAAATCCACCATGAATCATAGATCCCTGTGATAAAGTCACAAATGCATGCGGATCAGCTTCATGAATCAATTCATTTAATTGCTGCACTTCATATTTGTTAATGGCAACATACAAGATTTCAGTATCTGTTTCAGTATATGCACCTTTTCCATTCCAATACGTAACACCACGTCCCATTGTGGACATAATTGTTTTCTTCAACTGATGATTCTTTGTGAAAATCAAAGCAGTCACATTAATATTCTGCGCATGACAACGATCAGCAATCGTATATAACAATGCAACAAACAAAACAGAATACATAATTGTCTTCAAATCATCAAAGAATAGACAAATCCCAAACAATACAATATTGAAATAAATAGATAACTGTCCCGTTTTAAAATCAGGATGTTTTTTCACAATACACATCGTAGCGATATCAATACCACCACAGCATCCACTGCCACTCAATGCCGTTCCAACCCCAATACCACAAATAGCTGAAGCAAAGATCGTATTCAGTATCATATCATTCACCAATGGCTGTTTTAATGGTGGCAAAACAGATAATAGTACTGTTTGAATCACCAAAGAAAGAATTGTTTTCACACAGAAATCTTTATGCATGATTTTCAATGCAAAAAAGAATAAAGGAATATTCAAACAAAAGTTAATGATACCAAGCACATTGATATTTGCTGGAATATGAATTACCATTCGAAACAGACGTTCAATTAACTGCGCTGTACCAATCATACCTCCAAAGTTAATTCCATTTGGAGTCACAAACAGCCAAATACCAACACTCAATAATACAGAGCCTAATACTACATTCAGATATCGTTTCATAACGCAACTATTATAGCGTCTCATTGATTTGTTGAACAATACTTTTCAATTACTTTCATTACTTCTTTAAAATCAATTGGTTTTGAAATATGACCATTCATACCAACTTTCAAACAAGCTTCAACATCTTCCGCAAATGCATCCGCACTCATCGCAACAACAGGAATCGTCTGGATATCTTTTCTCTTCGATGCACGAATGACTTTTGTTGCTTCATAGCCATTCATAATCGGCATCTGAATATCCATAAACACAAAATCAAATGCATGTTCTTCACTATTTTCCAATATATCTACACACTCTTTTCCATTACAAGCTCTTTGCGCATGAATACCATTCTGTTCAAGAAGATCATGAATAATTTCCCAGTTCAACTCATTATCTTCCGCAACTAAGATATGCAGATCATTAAAATCCAGTGTGTGTAATACAGATTCTAATGTTTTTTCACGATCATGCTTTTCAAAAGAAACTTCTAACGGAATCTCAACAGTAAATTTCGTTCCTTTGTCAATTGCACTTTCACATGCAATTGTACCTTGCATATGATCAACAAGATTCTTAACAATAAATAATCCAAGCCCAGAACCAAACACTTTATCTGTTCGACTATCTGTTTCTCTAGAGAATGAGTCATACATTACCTTCTGATATTCCTCACTCATTCCTACACCATTATCTTCAATCACACTCACTAGAATTACATTGCAATCTGCATTTCTTTCTTCAATACAGAATCTCACTGTTCCGCCAGGATTTGTATATTTGATTGCATTCGTCAACAAATTCAAATAAATCTGCGTCAATCGTAAATCATCACCAATCAAAGAAGAATACATGATATGCTGCTTTTCTACAGTCAATGTAATATTTTTACTATTTGCCTGTGGAAGAAGAATTGCTTCCAGGCTGTCCAGCATCTCATCTAGATCAAACTCTTTACTTGTAATACTGATATTTCCACTCTCAATCTTAGAAATCTCTAGAATGTCATTGATCAATGTCAATAAATGCTTTCCACTCAGCAATATATTATCCAGACATTTATTCACATATTTCCTGTCATAACTGTTTTCCCTCGCCAAAGAAGCCATTCCAATCACCGCATTCATTGGTGTACGAATATCATGCGACATTGATGAAAGAAATTGTGTTTTCGCATTACTTGCTTCATTTGCCAGTTCTGCGGTTTCTTTGAGTTTTTTATTGATTGTGTAGAAATAGCTGCCATCTACAAATAACAAGATAGCCATCATTTCACACACAAGAATAAAAATAGAGTAATCAAAAGAATTCGTTTGATACAATTCTTTCAATGGAATAACACCAAGCACAGCTAAACTTGTACTATCTTCAAACACTGAATAATACCAGTAACACTTCTCATTCTTTGCATTTTTATAGTGAAATGACAATACTTCATTATTAAACAGTTTTTCTTTCAACTGATTTTCTTTTTCTTCATTATGATCAAAATTATATGTACTGATATAATCAAGAAAATCATTTCCTTCCATAGATGGAGATTCAATAACATATCCACCTGCAACAGTCACCAGACTCACTTCCGCATTTGTATAAATTGCTGGGAAATTCCATATTTCCTGTAAACTTTTAACTGGTATGATTCTTAAAAGTAAATACGGTTTTTTGTGATCTCCCTCTTTCAAATCAACTCTGACACCAACACTTACAACTTCTACGCCAGTACTATCATCTGTATATTTACCAAGCACCGCATAGTTCTCATCTATTTGATACATTGTCCAAAGATTCCCAAGATAGATTGCTCGTGTATTATCCTCTAGATCTTGAAATGAATGGTACACATCAAGAGATTGAAATGTATCTGTACTCCATGCATCTAATGTCTCTAAATCTACAAGATGTGCATAACGGTCTGTATGCGTTGTTGAACGATGAATATAATCCACAGTCTGATCAAACGTAAAATTCTGTGACTCAATATAGTCACCCCATTCTCTCACTGCACTTCGTTCTGAATTCAAATATCGATTCGATACATCCTTCATTGATTCAATTGTCATTTTGAATGTTTCGATATTTGCTTTTTCTTTTTCTTCTTTAATACTTTTAGAATAGGAAAACGCAAAAATAATCGTATAAACGATTAATACAACATTTGTGATCAACAATAACAGTTTCAAAACACTGGAACGATTATCTTTTTTATTCTGGATTGTCATATGCAAACACTTCTTAAAAAGAAGTATATCACAAAAAAGGGCAATGTTATGCCCTTACAGCACAAAATCGCCCTGATCAAATATCACAACTTCTCTTCCATCTTCTGTTGTACCAACAATATGCATATCACTTGTACCAATCATGAAATCAATATGGATCTTTGAATCATTAAATGTATATCTAGAATCTTTTGGCTGCTGTACATTTAATCCTCTTCCAAGCGCTAAATGACAGGATGCATTCTCATCAATCAATGTTGTGTAATACACACGTTGACTCATAGAGATTGGAGAATGATATTCCACTAATGCACACTCTCCCAAATAACAAGCATTTTCATCCATACGAACCAATGCTTCCAGCATTTCTTTTCCTTCATTCGCAATGACTTCTACAACTTTTCCATTTTCAAAGCGGAAGCCAAAATTTTCTACACTCTTTCCCCCAAGCACAAGAGGTCTAGAAGCATATACGACACCATTTGTTCCAAACTTTTCCGGTGTTGTACAAATTTCTTCTGTCGGAATATTTGGTGTAAACGAGATGCCATCTTCTTTTCTTTCATAAGAGAATTTAGAATCTGGTGTCAATTCCACAACCAGATCCGTTCCATTGGATGCGGTATAGTGGAACTTTGTAAAATGATACGCATCAATCTTCTTTCCTCTTTCATGATTTCTAGCTTGCTTTTCTTGCCATGTCTTAACAACATCATTTGTTTCATCGATATAGCACAATTTCAATAACAGCTTCCACAACTCTTCTAAACGCTTGCTTTCTTCAATGTCAGGCATAATATAATCAGCCCACTGTTTTGTTGGAATCATCGCTATCAACCATTGACAATGCTTATCACGACTTGCCTTACGCATAATATTTCTCACTGCATCCACATGTGCAAATACCGCATTTGCCTTTTCTTCTGGAAGATCTTCCATCAGTTTTGGATTCACACCTTCAAGACGCACATAGCATGCACCTTCATCAAGATATTTCTGGTTCTGTAAAACTTCCCAGTCTTCCACTTTTTCAACATCTTCCTTACTGCGATATAAAGAAGCAACTTTTAAATTTGCCTGATCCAGATAATGCACTACTACATTACTCGCTCCAAGCTTATAACACTCTTCACAAAATATTGGTGTAAATTCACTGCCTTCAATTGCTGCTTCTACAAGAACTGTCTGTCCTTTTTGTACATTCAAGCCAACACGTGCCAATGTATAGGCATACTTTCTTTTCATTTCTTCTAAATTCATAAAAATTATTCCTCGTTTCAATGCACGTATCTTATCACAACCATTCTTTTCTATTACCTATGTATTGATGCATTTCAAAAGAAAAAACTTATGAAATACAGTTTTGTTTCATAAGTTTCATTTTTTATCATCATATGTATCTAAAAAATGATGTTTTTCCTTGTCATCTTTGTAGGCAATGATTGTCTTCAAACTGACATTTTCAACACTCTTGAAGATATTCTGTTCCACATATGGATTTGTTTTCTTCAAGTCACGAATCAGATTCTTAACTTCAACGCGTTTTGAACGAGGACGCGTTAAGCACGCTTCTGAAGAACATGTATCTGTAAATTTACATGCACATTGAATAAAGTACAGGTTATTATGCTTTGCCCATGCTTTAATATCATCTTCTCTGACAAGATATAAAGGACGAATAACTTCCATACCTTCAAAATGATTGGAATGTAGTTTAGGCATCATTGTCTGAATCTGTGCACCATATAACATAGACATGACAATTGTTTCAATCACATCATCAAAATGATGACCTAATGCGATCTTGTTACAGCCAATATTCTTTGCATAGTTATATAAATGTCCTCTACGCATTCTTGCACAGATATAACAAGGATTCTTATCAATATGGAATACATTCTCAAAGATATCCGTTTCAAAGATCTCAATTGGAATATTCAGCTTTCTCGCATTATCTTCAATAATCAAACGATTCTCTTTAGAATATCCAGGATCCATAACCACAAACTTCACATCAAAGTGGATCTCAGAATACTTATGCAATTCCTGGAAGCACTTTGCCATTAACATAGAATCTTTTCCACCAGAAATACAAACCGCAATCCGATCCCCTTCTTTGATCAATTCATAATCACGTACTGCCTTTGTAAACTTTGACCAGATCTGCTTACGATATGTTTTAATAATGCTTCTTTCCACCTTTTCCGCAAACTGTCTGGAATTATTTTCTTTCATCTTATCCATGACAATGGAAACATATCCACCATGCAGACTCACCGCATCATATCCTTGATCACACAAAGCAAGTACAACAGGAATACTCAATTTCCCACGATCACACACAACAACGATCTTTTTATCACGATCAAATGCATACTTCTCAACTTCATCCATTGCCAAAACAATACTATGGTCAATTGGATTCTTTAATACTTTTTCTTCTTCTCTAATATCCACCAGTACATATGTACTGGAATCTAACTTCTTTAATTCATCAATTGTTATTTCATTCATAGTTTAGTATTTTACAGGAATCTCCTTGTTTTTTATACCCTCTAGACGCAACAATTGCTTTTTCTTATCCAATCCAGAAGCATATCCTGTTAATGATCCATCACTGCCAATCACTCTATGACAAGGCACAATAATAGAAATCTTATTTCTGCCAACCGCACCGCCAACTGCCTGCGCAGACATATGTTCTTTTTTGCAATGAGATGCAATCGCACCATACGTTGTAGTTTTTCCATAAGGAATCTTTAATAATTGATTCCATACTTCCATCTGAAATTCACTTCCAGTCATATGCAGCTTTGGAAGAAAATCAGGCTCTTTTCCCAGGAAATACGTATCCAGCCAACGCTTTGCATCTAATAAATATTCATCTTCCTGTTCAATGACATCATCAAACCCAGCACGATCATATTTCTGACCAACAAAAAATGCACCACAAAGTCCTTCCGCATCTGAAACAAGCACCATTTTACCGATTGGTGAATCATAATACATAATATTATTTGCCATAATCTTTCATTCCTTCTATCTTTCCACCAGCTACTGCCCAAAGATACAAACTCGCAATGGAACAATATGGAGAAAATCTTCTTCGATATTTCTCAAACAATTGTTTTGTAATCTTACGATGATGATAAACCATACGCAAACCTCTTTGAATCGCTAAATCATCATACGCAAATACATTCTTTCTCTGCATGCAGAATAAAAGAATCATTTCCGCAGTCCATCTGCCAATACCTTTCAATGACTGCAGGATTTCAATCACTTCTTCATCACTCTTTTCATACAATCCATCTAGATCAATCTCATGATTTCTAACTTTCAAGGCAAAGTCTTTCATATATGATACTTTTCGAAATGTTAAGCCAAAACTCTGTAAATATGCATCACTCGCTTCACATATCGTATCTGCATTGATTACACCTAAGCCATCTTTCATTCTTTGATAAATAGTTTTCTGTGCTTTCGTAGAAATCTGTTGACCAACAATATGATGAATCACACTTGAAAACAAATCCTCATCCGCTTCTCGATGAATCATCCCAAGTGTTTCGATGACTTCTTTCATCTTGACATCCTTTTGACAAAGATAATCCATCTCTTCTTTCCCATAAATAAATTCATTCATGAATGCTTCCTCATGTCTTTTTCTCTATTTTAATGCATATTCAAAAATCTACCATATTGATTATTTTTTTTCCTCCTTTACAATGGAGTTATGAAAACATTAGGTATATCTGTTTATCCAGAACATAGCACTTACGAAGACGTATTTGCTTACATGAAAAAAGCAGGAGAACTAGGCTTCAAGAGAGTTTTTACATGTTTCCTATCAGTAAAGGAGTCCAAAGAGGAACTCGTTAAAAACTTCTCAAAGTTCTGTCAGGTCGCACACGAATGTGGTTTAACTGTATCTGCGGATACAAACCCAGAAGTATTCGCACACATTGGTGCAACACCTTATGATTTGTCCGTTTTCCATGAGATTGGACTTGATATCATCCGTCTGGATGGTCATTTCTCTTCTCAAGAAGATGCCGCAATCACAAGAAACCCATATGGAATCAAGATCGAATACAACGCATCCGGTAACATTGCTTTCAGCAATTTAATTGAAACAGGTGCAGATCAGGAAAATATGTGTTTCTGTTCCAACTTTTTCCCACAGCGCCATACAGGTATGGGATTAAAGAGATATCTAGAATTAACATCTAGATATAAGAAGGCAGGTTTCAGAGTTGCATCTTTCATTTCTTCTAATGAAAAGAACACATTTGGTCCATGGCCAGTATTTGATGGCTTACCAACGTTAGAAATGCATAGAGATCTTCCAATTGATCTTCAGTTAAGACACTTAATTGCGATGAATCTATGTCAGGATATCTTAGTTGGTAATGCATATGCAAGTGATGCAGAACTCAAGGCAATGGCTGATACAGATCTAACAAAGATCACAATGAAAGCTACACTTGTTGATGACATCACACCACTTGAAAAGCAAATCGTATATTACGACAAGCACAACCAGCGTGGTGACTGCAATGATGACATCCTAAGAAGCTCAGGAACACGTGTTGTATTCAAAGGACAATCCATTCCACCAAGATCAACAGAAGGCTTTACAGCACACCGTGGTGACCTATTGATTGTTAATGACAATCTAGAACATTACCGTGGTGAACTCTGGGTCGTATGTCACGATATTGAAGTATCCAATGAATATAACCTCGTTGGCAAGCTCAATCCAAATGAAGAAATTCTTCTTGATTGGGTATTCCCTGACAGTCCATTCGGCATTCTTTAATACACAAAAGTTGAAAGTTTTGGCTTTCAACTTTTTTTTCATATACAATAGAAACATGAAAACATGTGGAATTATTTGTGAATACAATCCATTTCATAATGGACATCAATATCAGATTGAACAAGCAAGAAAAAAAACAAACGCAGATGTCATGATTGCCGTCATGTCATCTCATTTTATGCAGCGAGGAGAACCCGCATTTATTGATAAATGGAAAAGAGCAGAAGCAGCAGTAAAAAATGGCATTGACGTTGTCATTGAATTACCATATATCTACTCAACACAAGCTGCGCATCAATTCGCACAAGGTGGTGTTGATCTATTGAAACTGGCAGATGTAGATTACATTTCCTTTGGCAGTGAATGTGGAAATATTGAAAACCTGTCAGAGATTGCAGATACACCAGTCAATCTCAATCACATCAAAGAAATCATGGATACAGGTGTATCCTTTCCAAAAGCATATTCATTACTTACATCCCAAATGGAACCAAATGACATCTTAGCTGTATGTTATTTAAAAGCCATCAAAGATACAAAGATCAAACCAGTATTGATTCAAAGAAATACAGGATACTTTGATGAAACGATTCAGCCACTCGCAAGTGCATACGCCATCAGAAATGCATGCATGCAGAAGAAAGACATTGAAATCACTACACCAATGAAAGAAGAATTGATGCTGTCATCTTATGTCACAATGGATATGTTCTACCCATATATCCGTACATATTTAATGATGACACCATCTTCTAAGTTATCTGAATATTTCTTAATCAGTGAAGGCATTGAAAATCACTTAAAGAAAAACGCAGAGAAATGCGCAACATATCAAGAATTCATACAGGCATGTGTAAACTACCGCTATACCGCAAGCAAGATCAGAAGATGTCTTGTACAGATCATGATGCAGATTACAAAAGAAGACGTAAAGAACTTGCCAAAGGTAGATACACTCCGTATCCTGGCATTCAATGATTCCGGTAGAGAATGGCTGCATTCAAAACGTAAAGAAGAAGTACATATTGCTTCAAAGTTTGCGGAAATTCCAAAGCCATATCGCACAATGGAATATCAGGCAACACAGCTATACACAAGCGTATTAGATGAACAGGAGAGAAAACGTCTATTAGATCTAGAAATCAAAGGAGCGCATTACATCAGATGACAAAGATTACTACAGTCTTAGGAGACATCACAAAAATCAAAGGCATGGATGCTATTGTCAATGCTGCAAATGAATCTTTACTTGGTGGAGGCGGTGTGGATGGTGCAATCCATAGAGCTGCTGGACCATCCCTGTTAGAAGAATGTAGAAAATTACATGGCTGTCCTACAGGTGAAGCAAAGATCACTTCTGCCTATCGTATTCCTTGTGAATATATCATCCATACCGTTGGACCTATCTATTACGGAAATGGTAATGAAGCACAACTCTTAAAGAATTGTTATGTAAATTCTTTACAGCTTGCTTCAGTCAATGGAATTCGAAAAATAGCATTTTCATCTATTTCTACAGGTGTGTATAGCTATCCACTGGATGAAGCTGCACATATAGCATATCAGGCAGTGAAGGAATTTACAGATGCTCTACCAGATGCATTTGATGAAATTGTATGGGTATGCTTTGATGAAAAGACAAAGAAAGCATACGATAAAGCAATCAACAGTTAAAAGGATCCGCATGGGATCCTTTTATATGTTTTGATAGTAATTGTTTAAATCTTCCTGCATCTGTTTTTCAACCATCTTCCAGTCTTCAGCATTCATTTTGGAAAATAAAGCATGATTGATGGAAAGCATCTTTAGATCTTTGGAATAATACATAAATCGTTTTCTTTCAAACTTTTCAAATGGATTTGTCAACATACTCCTTTTCACATAAGAAATATCATGCAAAGATTCGGTTGTATATGGACAGCCATTTCGATCAACTTTCAAACCATGATCAATACGATCCTGATAAAAAGAACGATAGGAATGTAATACTTCATCAATATTCACGGCTCCAATGTTATTCATTCGATGAATGAAAGATAATAGAAATACCATTTTATAAGAATAGGAATAATCTCTTTCTTTCAAGAATGAAAAAAAGTCTTCTTTGATTGTTTCATCTGTATGCATTGGAATCTTTAACTGTTCTCGATACTTCTCAACATCATCTTTCGAAAATAGTGGAATAGATTTACTTCCAAACATAAATTCTTTTGTTGGAAGGATTGTTTTCTTTTTGATCCATGATGTAATTGTTTTTGTATCCACGAAATATTCACGTGCAACCTGTTCTTTACTCAAATACGAACCATATTCTTCTTCAAATGAATGAATATCTACTTGTTCAATCTTTTCAATTTCTTCATGAATCCCGTCCACTTCAATCACATCGCCAACATGATATGTTTGAGAAATATCTCCAAACGGAACATAGTAAGGATTATCAAACAGCACATGCATATTACAAGCTTTCAAAGCAACGCCATATTCATCTACAACATCAATGATAAAAACATTCTTCTTTGTGTCTGTCTTTCGTAAACCTCTACCAATTTGCTGCTGGTAAAGAACTTTCGATAGTGTTGGTCTAGCCATTACAATAATACGCAGTTCAGGATAATCCCATCCTTCTGAAATCATATTGCAGGCACATAAGAAACGAATCTTATGTGCTTTAAAACCCCGCATGATTTCTTCTGGATGTTTGCTTTCTCTTGTATAGCTCTTCGCAGAAATACCAAATTGTTTACTCAGTATTTCTGCCATCTTAGATGCATGTTTTGTATTCACACAAAAGATAACACCTTGGTAGGCTTTACATTGGTCATCACTAAAATACTCACTTAGAACCTGTCCAATGAGTTCATTTCTAGATGTTATGCTGATTGTTTTTTCAAGATCAGCATTCACATAGTCTTTTCCATTAAATCGAATCTTGCTTAAATCAAGATTTGTTTTAATTCGATATACATTTGCTTTCGCAATAATTCCTTTATCCATCGCTTCTTTCAAAGAAAGATGTGTAGAATAACTGCCAAAAATAGATTCTAGTTTCTTTTTATCTGGTCTTTGATCTGTTGCGGTCAATCCAATCAAAAACGAAGGATCGAAAAACTGTATCGTTCTCTTTAATACAGGCGCAACCGCATGATGTGCTTCATCCACTACAATATAGTCATAAGAATGTGGATCATATTGAGAAATACGACGAATCATTGATGCATATGTTTTTACATCTACATGTATTCCTTTTAATGATTGATTGACACGGTTTTCCCAATCCGCTTTCACTCGCACTGTAGGAACAAGAATCAACACTTTCAAATTCACAAAAGATTTCGCATATGAGAGAATATCTTCTTCAATGATCTTAGATTTTCCACTCGCTGTAGGAAGTACTACGAGAAACGATTTCACACCATTATTTCTTTGCTGATGAATTTCTTCTAATGTGATTTCTTGATGTTCATACAGCTTGAACTTTCTTTCCGCTAAAATGCCTGTTTCTTTAAAAGAAGATGTATTTTCACCAATGTATGTTTTAATATCATCTTCAATACGATTTTCAAACAGACAATCCTCACTGGAAAATCGATAAAGTTTAATGTTCTGTGTAGAACATGCATTTTGCTTATCTAATTGTTGAATATATTTCTTTTCACGGATGATCATTGGATGATGATAATGAATGCCATTTTCTTCAATTGCGATATTTCCATTATCACTTGAAATATAGTAATCCAGGTAAAAATGATTTCCTTGTTCTGTTGTAATTGCATATTCTTTATTCAAATATTTCAAAGAAGACATCCCATAAACAGAAGCAAAACTATTTTCAAATTTCATCTCTAAAGGTGATGCTTCCGCATGATTTGAACGGTCATTGATCTTCAGATAATTTTCTTCATGATCCATTTGCCCACGCATACATGCATCAATTCTATTTTCATCATAGCCAAGAAAGCGATACACATGCATATATTCTTTCATATATGCATTCTGTTTATCCGTCAAAAGAGAATAGGAAAATGCTTTCGTATCCTGTTTACAGATATCAATATCAATAATGATAGAAATATCATCATTCGCATAGAAAATACTGTATCCACCATTGGGATACACTACTTTTTCTTTTCTGTGCATTTGATACTTTTCTAGAAATTCTGCTTCATTCATATTATTTTTTTCTAAGAATCAGATTCAACCATTTTTCGTTCTCTCTACCTGGTCGAATATCACTTGATTGCCATTCTTCCACAAGTACAAATGGAATCTTCTGCATAAAATCATGAAATGTTTCACTTGTGAAATCTGTAAAATATCTTCCATTTCTTTCACAAGAATCCACACCATATTTAAAAGAAGTATATACAATTCCGTTTTCTTTTAATGCATCTGCCATCTTCTGAAATACAATGACCAATTGTTCTTTTCTACAATGCAAGATAGAAGAGCACGCCCAAATTCCATCGTACATATCTTTTTCATTCAAATCTTCAAACAATAACAATTTAACATTCAAACCTGTCAATTTTGATGCAGCTTTCACCATCTCAATAGACCCATCACTTGCATCTACATCATATCCATGTTCCAGAAAATACTTCACATCTCTCCCAGCACCACATCCAAAATCCAGGATCTTCGCATCACTTTTTAAATATCCCAAAAATTTATCTTGTGTTTGTGAAAACTCTAAAGATTGTGTTGTTGAAGTAAATTGCTTTGCATTTTGATTATAGTATTCCAATGTTTTCTCCATATGATTTCATTCCTTTGATAACCATTTTATCACAATATACTTAAGTATATCCCCTTCCCCTTCCTTCTCATTTTCCTCTATAATATTTTCAAAAGGAGTGACACATGATTTATCCATCATTTTTAACAAACGGTTCAACAATAGGAATCTGTGCACCAAGTGCAGGTGCAGGAAAAGATCTAGATAGCTTTGATGCCTGTTTAGATACACTCAAACAGCAAGGTTACAACATCAAAGAAACACAGCACGTCAGAGTCAATGATCCACGAGGAGGAAGCGCAAAACAAAGAGGAGATGAATTAAATCAACTCTTCCAAGATCCAGAAGTAGATTTTGTAATGTGTGCAAAAGGCGGAGATTTCTTAAACGAAATGATTCCATACATTTCATTTGAAACATTAAAAAAACACCCAAAATTCATTATGGGTGCAAGTGATCCAACAGGTGTTCTATATCCATACACAACACTATGCGATGTCGCTACGATCTACGGTTTCAATGGAGGATCCAGCTATGATCTAAGACCACTACCAGAATTCGTTACAAACAATCTCGAAATCATCAAAGGGAATCTTGTTGAACAGACAAACTATCCAGAATATCAGAAAGCATTGCCATGGGATGTAGAAGGATTTGTTCCAGATACAAAAGTTCAATGGAACTGTACACAAGAAGAATTATCCACATCTGGTCGATGCATTGGTGGATGTATTGATGTATTAAAAGATTTAATTGGAACAAAGTTTGATGGCACAAAGAAATTTGTTGAAAAGTATGCAAATGACGGATTTATCTGGTATTTTGATAACTTCTCACTCAGTGCAGAAGTGCTCTATCGAACACTCATTCAAATGCGCTATGCTGGATGGTTTGAAAACACAAAAGCAATCATTGTGGGAAGAACACTGTTTGAATCCAGTGAAACAGGCATGAGCTATCAAGAAGCACTCACTACTTCATGTGAAGATATTCCTGTAATCTATGATGCAGATATCGGACACACAAATCCACATTTCACAATGATCAATGGTGCAATCCTTAACTTAAACTACAAACACCATCAAGCATCTATTACATTCGACCTTAAATAGAATGCCATTGCTTGCTATTTGAGTCAAATTGGCGTATAATTGTTTCAAGTAAAGAAAGGAGATGCTCAAAATGAAAACCATCAGTATCAGATTAGAGGATTCAATTTACGAAGAGCTGGGTGTAATGCTTGATGCAATGGGTCAGACAAAGCAGACTTTTTACGAGACTTTTACCAGAACTGCATTAAGAGAAAGAAGCATTCCGTTCATTATCAAAGCACCGCTTTCAGATCCACACACAAATAACAATAGCAAGTTAGAAGCTTTTACAAGGCTCGAGGCATCCAGAAAAGCTACTACGGGGACAATTGATTATGAAGCCGAAAGAGAGGATGCGATGAATGAAAAATTCGGTACTATTGATTGATACAAACATTCTTCTAAATTACATTACGAATCGAGAGGATCCATATCTTGAACAATCTGTAGAAATTGTTAGAAAGTGTGCAATTGGTGAATGTACTGGTTACATTGCATTTCATACACTTTCCACTCTCTGGTACGTGCTAAGAAAGCGCAGTGACAGTGTTCGCAGACAAAATTTAAAAGATTTATGTGAAATATTTACTGTTGCAGTTGCATCACAGGAAGAGATCATTGACGCAATCGAGAAAGATTTCTTTGAGGATTTCGAGGATTGTCTGCAGGATAAATGTGCAAAAGAGGTCGGAGCTGATTACATCATCACTTGCAATGTAAGAGATTTCGAAAATTCTGAGGTTCCTGCGATTACACCAGATGAATTTATAAAGATTTACAGATAAAGATACAAAAAGAGGCTAGAGCACCAATCAGAAATGGTAGGTGCTTTTCTTATGTATGATTTTTGGAAAGAATGAGATGATGGCACAAAGAAATTTGTTGAAAAGTATGCAAATGACGGATTTATCTGGTATTTTGATAACTTCTCACTCAGTGCAGAAGTGCTCTATCGAACACTCATTCAAATGCGCTATGCTGGATGGTTTGAAAACACAAAAGCAATCATTGTGGGAAGAACACTGTTTGAATCCAGTGAAACAGGCATGAGCTATCAAGAAGCACTCACTACTTCATGTGAAGATATTCCTGTAATCTATGATGCAGATATCGGACACACAAATCCACATTTCACAATGATCAATGGTGCAATCCTTAATTTAAACTACAAACAGCATCAAGCATCTATTACATTTGATCTCAAGTAAAAATGCAGTCAATGACTGCACTTTTATTTTGCATATTTATCAAACCAGTTCGTGATTTCTGTTAAGCGACGAATACGATGCTTTGGTTTACCACTACGGCTCAATTCATGTGTTTCCCCATGGAAGATACACATTCTCGTTTCAATACCTTTCAGTGCTAATGCCTGCATCATCTGCATGCCTTCTGGCAAAGGACATCTATGATCCTGATCAGAATGAATAAACAATGTAGGTGTTTTCGCATTCTCAGCATATTTCAAAGGAGAATGCTCCCACAATATATCAAATGCAAATGGAGAAGATGCACCACATTGATCCGGATTAAAGTAAGGACCAATATCACTCATAAAACTCTTAGAAATCCAGTTAGAGATACTTCTTTGACTCACTGCACAACAGAAACGATCCGTATGACCAATGATCCAGTTTGTCATGAAACCACCATAGGAGCCACCCGTTTCACAAATTCTATCTGGATCAATTGCTGGAAAGTGCTGCAATACTGCATCTGTAAAATCCATCAGATTCTTATAGTCAACATCACCATACAATCCACGAATATCCGCAAACGCATCGCCTCTACCATCAGATCCTCTTATATTTGTAAAGAATACAAAGTATCCTTCACTCGCCCAGACCTGCATTTCATGGAAGAAAGATTCCCCATACGCAGCTCTAGGTCCACCATGAATATCAAATACCGCAGGATATTTCTGACTAGGATCATAATCCATTGGTAACAGTACCCATCCATTTAATGTTTCTCCTTCAGAAACATAAGTCATCTTTTGTGGACGTGCAATATAGCGATTGCTCATTGCTGCATCATTATGATGCGTTAGACAACGGATATTATTTCCATCCATGTCCATTACATACACTTCCTGAATATGATTCCATGTACTACCAATGAATGCAATTTGATGGTTCTTGATATCAAAGCAATGGATTGTATATCCTTCTGGTTTCATAATTGTTAAGTTAAATTGCTGATCATAGTCATAGATAACAGTTTCATAGTCTTCTGTCGCAAGGGTATAGTAATGATCATGCAATGTTGTATAACCTTTTCCACCACCCAATGCCATGTCAGATGCAATGGAACTATATAAAGATACTTTTGGTTTGAATAGTTCTGTAACGTTTTCTTTTTCTAGTTTACAGATCTTTGTTGTTTCATTGACACCATATTCTTTGTGATCTGTAGCATGCACATACAATTGATCATGCATTACAAATGGTTTAGAAAAAGTGTAATCATTCTTAGAATAGATTGTTTCAACTGCATTTGTTTCAATATCATATGCATACACCTGATTAAACAAAGATTCACGCGCATGACGATCTTGCCCTGTATAGATTACTTTATTTCCTTCTACAATAAATTCACTCACATCAAAAGAAGGTTCTGTAATACGTTCCACATGCATAGGATCTAAATGCACCACAAACAATGCATTACGCATACCATTGATAAAATGTTTTCCATTATACCAGTAAGGCAATTCATCAACGACCTGATAGTTTTCCTTTTCATCTTTCGCAGCTTCTAAATAGTTCTTTCTATCAGTTTCGTTCATTTTGTATACGTCAGCTGCGTGCATATCGATTGTAGCTGTAGCTATCAATGTTTTCTCATCTACAACTTTCAATGCATTCATCGCAAATGGCAATGTGAAATACTTCATTGCTTCTCCACCATGAATACAAATCTGATAGAGATCTGTTGTATATGCTTCTGTATCCTCTGTACTTCTTTGTAACAATAAAGTTTCATCATCCAGCCAGCACACAATCGTTGCATCTATTGTGGATGTAAGCTGTTTAGAAATACCATTTTCAATGATCCAGATATCTCTACGATATCCTTGTTTCTTTTCATCGCTCTTTGCAACCTGGTATGCAAGCACTGTCCCACTTGGGTTATACTGCAGGTTTTCTAGAAATTTATATTCCAGTAAATCTTCAATTAATACTTTCTGACTCATAAAATCACTTCCTTTATTTCAAACATTTTCTAATTGTTCGAATCAATAGTTTTTCATCTAATGGTTTGGCAAGATAGTCATTCATACCAGCCAGTTTTCCACGCATGATATCATCCGAAAAAGCATTGGCACTCAATGCGATAATCGGAATCGAAGAAGCATCTTTCCTTTGTAGAGTTCGAATTCTTCTTGTAGCTTCTAGACCATTCATTCTAGGCATCAAAACATCCATCAATATCATCGCATAATATCCAGGGTTAGACTTTTCAAAACACTCCAATGCCTGTACACCATCTTCAACACAATCCACAATGATTCCATTGTTTTCAAGAAAGAATTTCACAACTTCCGTATTCAATTCATTATCTTCCACAACAAGTGCTCTCAAACCTTCTAAGCTGAAATGATTCTCTGCTGGATTGTCATATTTGATCTCTTCTCCAATTGCAAATGTCATACAGACTTTAATATCTGTTCCAACATTTTTCTTACTGTTCACTTCAATGGTTCCATTTAACTTATCTACAAGTTTCTTCACAATAGCTAAACCTAATCCACTGCCTTCATATGTAGAACGACTTGTCGTTTTTTCTTGTGAGAATGCATCAAATGCATACTTCATAAACTCTTCAGACATGCCAACGCCATTATCTTTACATCCAAACTCTACCGTTACATGCGTATCATCATGATCAACTTCTCTGTAGTAGACAACAACGTTTCCGTTTTCCTCTGTAAACTTCACCGCATTTTCAGCCAGGTTCGCTATGATTCTATTAATATATAAAGCATTACTAATGACATATAGATATTGGATATTTGTTTGATCAATATCCATATGGAACACAATATTCTTTTCTTTCGCTTTTTTCCATGATTTCACACATGCATCCTGCACAGTATCAACAATAGGCAAAGGCATACATGTGACTGCTGATACATCTGTTTCAAGCTTATTCAATTCCAGAATATTATTTACTAAAGTCACAAGATAGTCCAAAGATTCATTCACTTTTGTTTTTAATGAACGACGCATCTCTAGATCATTTGGATATTGATCTGACATACGTAACATTCCAATCATTCCATTCAATGGTGTACGGATATCATGAGACATATTAGAAAGGAATCGATTCTTTGCTTCCACTTCACGTCTTGCTTCTTCTGCTTCATAATGCAAATTCAATTCTCTTCGCTTCGCTTCACTAATACTGCGTATCGTACAAAGGATCTCAACTACAGTTCCATTTTCATCACGATTTTTCGCAATCAACACAAGACGATGCCAGTTGCCATCAAGCATCTTATATTCCGTAACCGTTTCATCATCCTTCGACAAATGATTTCGAATCGTTTCAAAATTTGTGAATTCATTCAACATGTCTCGATATTCAAACGCAACACTCTCTTCACATCTTTCTTTAAACCGTTTTGACGCACAGCCTTTATTCCCTGTGAAATGATGTACTTCATTGTCATGAGATATCTCTTCATATTCATCTTTTTCAAGGTTAATCAAATAGATGGAACAATATGATTTCGCAATTGTAGAGATGATTTCATTACTTTCATTCACTTCTTCATATGCCTGCTGAATTTGCTTTTGAATTGCTTTTTCTTTTTCCATGATATCGTCAATATATCGGAAACCTAGAAGTGCATAACAATGCTTTTCATCTTCTCTTACTTTTACTGCCTGTGCTTCAAAAAACTTCTGATGACTTTTATTGGAAAGACTTTGATAGTGGTACGTAATACGACCATTTTCATTTAAGTTCTTTTTCAGATTTTCACAGTTAAACCAACCTAAAAATTCTTTTTGTTCGTTCTCTGAAATATATAAAGTTGCATATCGTTTACTATAATTATCAAAATTATAGAACACTTGTCTTTTCAGAATTTCTTCTGCATTTGTATTTGAAGAAATATGTACGGATTCAAATGTTTTAGAATTCAACTCAATAAAATATACTGCCGTAAAGTCAGAACATAACTTATCAAGAATATCTTTTTCTCTTTCAATTTTATGTAAAGCAGTTTCCAATTGATCATTCTTTTTGATTTCTTCCAGAACGACTTCATTCACATCTTTAAATCCCATGACAAATGAATGATCATTTTCATCTAGTTTCGCAAAGGAAATCTGATAATACGCTAACTGACCATAAGCATTTCTCTGATAAATGATTTGATACGTTGGATTTTCTTCAATTTCTTTCAACACTTTTTCATATGCTGTGTCTTTTAAGAACTGTGCACGATTTTCTTCATCAA
This sequence comes from uncultured Bulleidia sp., assembly GCA_934725105.1. Classification (GTDB taxonomy): domain Bacteria; phylum Bacillota_I; class Bacilli_A; order Erysipelotrichales; family Erysipelotrichaceae; genus Bulleidia. Next base: position 49,284 of record CAKVBD010000004.1, read on the forward strand.
TATAGTGTTCTGCATAATCTCTCATCGATTCTGTATAATGATTGATTTTACTAAATGCATCAAGAGATTCTTGAATGACCCATTCTGCATATTTATATCGACAAAGTTCACACGACTGATCATCATGAATCAGCCACATCGTTACATATTCATTAGCAAGACCATCAATGATGCGTCTCTGCTTTTCTTCTTTTTGTTTTCTCGCATTGATATCAATAAAGATTCCACAGACACTCTTGATCTTTCCATTTTTATTCCACACCGTTTTACCAATGGAATGCACCCATTGATATTCACCATTCGAGTTTCTTAATCGGAATTCATCATCATGTTGTTCATTAAGATTGCGTAATGCTTTAAATTGATCAATGGATTGTTTTACTTTATCCACATCCTCTGGATGTACATACGACAAAAAAGAGCGAAAACCACTCGAAAAATCTTCATACGCATACTGGAACATTCGACATAATGCATGATTGCCATGATATGTAAGTGGATTTTCATCTTCATCAAAGATGATTTTCCATCTCGCAGTTCCTAACGATTCATAAATTGCATCATCACTCTCTTCACTCGTAAAGATCCAGATAGATAAATTCTCGTCCTGCTTTGAATAAGATTTAATTTGCAGCTTTATTAAATCACCATCACTTTTACAGTAAAGATAACATAGTTCTGATTTTTCCTTCAAAACAGAATAAACATATTCATAATCCATCACATGCTCAAAAACACTTCGATAAGATTCCTTCACAAATCGATTACGATACATATTTAATACCATTGAAAACTTCCAGTCATCCACTTCAGAAAGTGTTGGAAAATATTCTGGTGTAATGATTTCTCGAAAATGATCTGTTTGTCTATCCACGACATAAACACCTAAATACTTAGGTGCGATTAATTTTATAAATTGCTCACTGTCATTTTTTTCTTGTAATAATTGTGAGTATTTCAACTCTCTATTAAATGCGGAGTCTGTTCCATTATTTGCATAGTGTCTCACACAAGGCTCCTTTCTATTAAGGAAATATCTAGTAATGATAATATAAATTGAGAATGATCATAGTTCAAGTAAAATTGAGTGAAAAAAGAAAAAATTACGATAATCACCCACAAAGCAAAAAACAGCTTCAAAAGGCTTATTCATGCCATTTAAAGCTGTTTTCATTTCTTGAAACTCCTAAAGAATTAATGACTTTCTAAATTACCATTCATGCCACGTTCTGTAGCTGTCTTCATTGTTTCTTTACCAGTTTCTGTTAATGCTGTTGTATCATCTTCAACATCATATCCAGCGTTTCTTGCGGCTTGAATACCAGCAAGTCTACCAGATGTTAATGAGAATCCTAGACCAACACCTTCAACATCCTGATATGTACCATAAGAGATACCAGAAACGTTATTACCAGTTGCATAAAGATTCTTGATGACTTCATGATCTTCATTCAATACCTGAAGTTTTTCGTTTGTATTCACGCCACCAAGAGCACCTAATACACCAGCATGTCCCTTTGTTACATAGTAAGGACCTTCAGAAACAGAATATTTCAAAGATTCCTTAGACTTGAAGAATTCTTCATCCTTGCCACTCTTCACATAGCTATTGTAGTTATCTACTGTTTCCTGTAAGTCTTCAACATCACATCCAATGAATGCTGCAGCTTCTTCAAGTGTATCAAATACGCCACCTTCATTTGCTTCTGCCAACTGATCAAAACCACTCTTCCAGTCATCACTGCTGATAGGTGCATGGTAGATTGTTGGGTTACCATTTTCATCAACGATACCAAATCGATCCCAGTAATGTACCCAAGTACCAGTATTTTCCTGAGACATGTCTGTCCATCTATCTACTGTAGCCTGATCAACGATTGTATATGCATAGCCACCCTGTGCAATGACAGAAGATGTAAATTCAACTGTATCTTTCAATAGATCTTCATTCATGAATCTCTTACCTTGGTTATTGACCCAGAGAATTGGAGAGTTGAGTGTTAACTGAGAAACAACTTCATCATCACAGCCCTGTGTTGTGACACCATGGTTCATTGTTAACAATTCACCCTTGTCAGCGCCAATATCCCACATCATATCAACACCAGGTGCATAAGAACCAGCTAATACGTTACAGTTGGCATATACATCTTCTCCTAATGTTTCCTTCATGAGTTCTTCATTATTTGCGAAAGAACCAGTAGAGATTACAACAGACTTTGCATTGACAGTTAATGTTCCGCCATCTTTCTTTGTGCACTTCACACCAGTTGCGTTTCCATCCTTATCAACAATGATAGAATTCGCTGTAGTAGCATAATGTACATCTACACCAGCTTTATCTAATGCATCGCCTAAGTATTCAAATGGATTTGCATTGTTCCATCTGTGGTATACAACTTCTGTATCGAAGTGAGCAATCTGCTGCGCTGTTTCAGATAAGAAGAAGCCAACACCATGATTTAACATATAAGAAACTGTATTCTTAGCTTCAGAAATAAATTCACGGATCAGCTTAGAATTCCCCATATTGTTGTTACGTTCCTGGAAATGATCATACCAGTATTCTTCATCTGTTGTTTCACCATCTGTATAGCGAGCTTCCTGTTCAACAGATCCAACTGCGAACATACCCTGTGCAGCGTTACCAAATCCACCAATAGATTCTGTTGCTTCAATACCAATAACAGAAGCGCCACCTTCACTCGCTCTTAAAGCAGCTGTTGTACCAGAAGCACCCATACCAACGACGACTACGTCTGCTTCTAACGTTTCATCTTCACCCTTCTTTGTTTCTGCGGATAAACCAGCCTGCTTCATACAATCTGCAACGGCTTCACTTACCGCATCACGTGTAGCTGTCGCACCAGATACAACATCAATATCACCAGACTGTGCTTCAACGATTTCCTTTGCAAGACCTTCCGCAGCATCTGCACCAAATCCCTTAGACTGACTGCTAGAATCTACTTCAGCATCTGTAATCTTTCCATCTTTTACTGTAATTGTGACTTTCACATCACCTTTTTCAAATCCTTGTGCTGTAGCTGTGTATGTGCCATCTTTTGCTTCTGTTGCTGTACTGCTAGAAGTACTAGAACAGCCAAAAAGAGAAACGCTCATTACACAGGCAAGCATGCATGTTAATAATTTCTTTTTCATTTCCTCTACCCTTTCAGTGCTACTAGTGTACGAAATTGTGAATTTGTGAACAATGGACGATTCCAATCTAAAACGTGGCCGATTCTTATATTTGAATGATATACTATTTGTCATGAAAGATATCCAAGCATCCATTGTCAATGAAGGCATCAGTACATACTTCACAATGATCATTCCACAAGATGAATGTGAAATCACATTAGACGAAACACCATTTCATGCACTATCTCATGATTTAATATTCGCAAGAGAAGACATGCAATATCAGGCGACAGAACCACTTCTTGTCTACGATTTTCAAGCATCTTTCTTTGACAGTCTATTTGATTCACAGATTTCAGACTGCAGAATCCTGTATGATTTTCTGCATGCACCAAATGCAAGCGGAGAACACTTATATTTTTCCAATATTGGAAATGATGCACTCTACACACTTGAATTAATTTTCAATGAATTCACTAGAGATGATATTTATCACGAAAAACTCGTCCGTTTATTACTGGTCGGATTATTTTCCTTTCTAGATCGAAACCACTACGAAACATTGCTCATTCCAAGATCCACAATGATCCAGAATCATATCTTCGGTAAGATCATGAAATATATTGGGGATCACTATCGTGATGTTACGCTAGATCAAGTCGCAAAAGAATTCAACTACCACCCAGACTACCTTTCCTATCGCTTCAAAAAGATTACAGGCATGTCATTTTCTAAAAAATTATTATCGATCAGAATGGAAGAAGCAATGCATCTTCTACTCACAACAGAAATGACAATTCAAGAAATTGCGGAATTCAATGGATACCATGATCGTTCTCATTTTTCAAGAAACTTCAAAGAATATACAGGCATGACACCAAAACAATTTCGAAAAAGCCATCAAAAAAATCATCAATCTCAATGATCAATGATTTCGATTTCCTTTTCTTCTGCTTCTATTTGGACCAGGTTTTCTCACACGATAATGTCCACCACTTGCTTTCTTCTTTTCTAGTGCAACTGGCGTAGCATTTTCAGCCAGGTGATATCCATCTTCTGTTTTCATAAACCAGCCAATTTTTAAAGTACCGCCACAATTTGGACAAATGGCATAGCCTTCCATAGGAAGTTCATTACTGTCTTCATTCACTTCCATATATCCACATAATTCACAATACATTCCTCTCGCAATCCCATTGCTGAGATCCTGTTTTGTAGCAACGCTTTTTTCTTCTGTTTTGTCTTCTTCTTTTTTCTCTTTTTTCAGCTTCTTCAAGAAATTAAACATGTTCTTTTCCCCACTTTTTGCTTATCTAGAATACAACATTTTTCTCTACTTTAAGTGAACAAAACTTGAATATTATAAAATTCCAAAATGCTGGAATGCTTTCAGGATACCATCATTTTCACTTGTATCCGTAACGTAGTCTGCATGTGATTTCACTTCATCATTTGCATTTCCCATCGCAACACCAATTGCCGCAAATTCAAGCATTGTCATATCATTTCCACCATCCCCAAAGGCAATGGTATCTTTTTGATCAATACCATAGTAATCCAGTATTTTCTGCATTCCTACAGGTTTTCCGCCTTCTAGTGGAATCATATCCGCAAATTCTTCTGTCCATCTTGCAGATTTCATACCTGGTGCATGTTTTACCCATTCTGCATCATCCTTGCTAGGAATACGTGGACAGATCTGGTATGTATCATGTGTATATGAGCGAACTGGATCATCTACTCTTAACATATGATCTTCTTTTCCAATACTTTTTAAATATGCATAATGTGCTTCATTAAATGTAATATCATAAGAATCATTTTCTTCCATGAACGTACAAGCATAATCCGCATTCTCTTTGAGCCATGGAACCAAAGAATGCAACGCTTCTTTACAAATCGGCAGTTTATAAAAACAATGCTTATCTTTATCCATAACATATTGACCATTCAATAAAACATATCCATCCCATGGAAAAGCATTTAATTTCTTTCCAAGCAATGGCAATTGTACTGGTGGTCTGCCACTCGCAAGAAACACTTTGATTCCTTTTTCCTGTAATGCATGCAGCATCGCAATCGTTGTATCTCTTAATTCAATTTCATTAAATGGTTTTAATGTACCATCAATATCAAAAAAAGCAGCTTTCATCATCATTCCCTCACATCGAAATGATTATATACAAAAAACTGCTTTTAATAAAATTATATGACTAGCTGGATGTAGTATTTTCTTCTGTTGGCTGTTCAACTACAGTATGCTTCACTACACCATTTGCAATATCACTTCCCATTTTTTCAAAACGAGAAACATCACTATTTTGTGATGTTAAAACAATGGATGCATTCTGTAAAGCATCGATCTGTGCTTTGATTGCAACATCATCTGTTTCAATACTCATATTGACTGGAAGTACATTCCACTTGTCATAGTGATCCAGTTGTGACTGTGTACTTCCTAAAAAGCTTGCAAATGCTACGGCTGCCTTAATACTTTTACTTGTTGGAACAACTGCAGCTGCTTTTGTAGAAACGGTTGTTTTCAGCTGTACTTCTTTTCCATTCAATGTATATTTAGGCATTGCACATACCGCAATATTTTCTTTTCCAAGTGCTTCTTCCATAGATGCATAATCACTTGTAGAAGCAAATACCGCATTCACTGTACCGTTCTTTAGAAGTGTTGCGGGATCTTCTTTAGAATTCACAAAGTTTTTAGAATTCTTTAAATCAACCAGATAATCCGTTACTGCCGTTGCATTTTCACTAGCAAAATCAACTGTACTATTCATTCCAGCACCAAAATAGAATGCTGAAATATATTTTCCATCGAATAAAGAAAAGCCAACCTTTCCTTTTTCCAGCATTGCATCAATATTCTTAACAACATCTTCTCCAAACACGCTCTTGTCATAATACATGCACCACGTATCACTAGATGTATAAGGAACACCATACACTGCACCATCATATGTCACTGTATTTACAATTGTAGAACTATTCTCATTTTCAATTGTATTTAAAGTTTCACCACCCAATTCCGCAATGTCATTCGCTTCGATAAGACTTGCAAGATCATTGGAATCATATAAATATACATCCGGTAAATTTTCAGAATCTTCTATCAGTTTATTTTTCACATCCGCAAAAGCAACTGCTTCTGTTTCAATTGTTACATCCCATTTTGGATGTGCTTTTTTAAATGCCTTGATTTCTTTTTCCATCCAGCTGCCTTTTCCAGCTTCTTCTTCAGGCGCCCAGACTTTTAAAGTCGCACTTAAAGTTTCTTCTTCAACAGTAGACGTTTGCTCTTCAGAAGTTTTAGATGCTTCTTTTTTTGTACAACCAGCCAGCATACTTGTAGATATCAATGCGGATAGTCCTATTTTTAATAACTTGTTCGTATTCATATTACTCATTTCCTCCTGGTTTTTATATATACTTATAGATTTTACAACATTCATTCCATTATCTCCAAATAATTCTGAACATTTCCAAAAATCACTTTACAAGCATTATTTGACGACTTTGTTATAATGATAAAGCACGTGAAAGTGAGGATAAAAAAATGAGTAAAGTTGATGTCATTAGTGGATTCTTAGGTGCTGGTAAAACAACATTGATTCAGAAATTGATCAAAGATGTATTTGCGGGCAAAAAAGTAGTACTAGTAGAAAATGAATTTGGTGAAATTGGTATTGATGGCGGTTTCTTACAGGAAGCTGGCATCACAATCAATGAAATTAATGGTGGATGTGTCTGCTGCACATTGCAGGGTGATTTCCATGATGCTTTGGAAAAAGTCGAAAATACATACCATCCTGACCATATCATCATTGAACCAAGTGGCGTAGGTAAATTATCAGATATTCTTTCTATCGTAAAATCTGTAGAAGGACTAGAACTCAACAGCTATAGTGCTGTCGTAGATGCGAAAAGATGCAAGATCTATCACAAGAACTTTAAAGAATTCTTTGATGATCAGATTTCTACAGCTTGTTGCGTTATTTTAAGTAGAACACAGATGGTAAATGAAGATAAATTAAATGAAGATGTATCTATCATTCGAGAACTCAATCCTGATGTAAGAATCATTACAACACCATGGGATGATCTCAATGGAGAAAGTATCTATGAAGCAATGACTGGTTCAAGTAACGGCTTCCCTGAAGGTCTAGAAGAATTGGATTTTGATGAAGAGGAACATGAACATCATCACCACCATGATGAGGATGATCACGAATGTTGTTGTGGACATCATCATGATGAAGAGCATGAATGTCATCACCACCATGATGAAGACGAACACGAATGTTGTTGTGGACATCACCATGACGAAGATCATGAATGTCACCATCATCATGATGAAGAGCATGAATGCTGCCACCATCATGATCATTCCGAAGAAATTGAACATGCAAATGAAGGCTTAAGTGAAGGAAATAAAGTACATATTGGTGGAGGTGAACATGAACACCATCACCACCATCATCACCATCACGGATTAGATGCAGATGATGTATTTGATTCTATTGGTATTGAAACAGTTAACCGTTATACAGAAGATGACATTCGTGAAGCCCTCAAAGGCCTTGGCGAAAATATCGTTCGTGCGAAAGGTATCGTTCCTACAGCTGATGGATCCTGGCTATTCTTCGACTATGTTCCTGGTGATGTAGATATCCGTACAGGGAAAGCTGCCTATACTGGATTGATTACTGTCATTGGTGAACATGTTGATGTAGAAAACATTAAAACATTATTTAAGGTGAAGTAATATGGCAACACCTGTATATTTATTCACTGGTTTTCTAGATTCTGGAAAAACAACATTAATTAAAGATACATTAAGTGATCCAAATTTCATGGAAGGTGTATCTAGAACTTTAATTGTCTGCTTTGAACAAGGCGAAGAAGAATATGAAGAATCCTGGCTGAATGATCATCATGCATTTATTGAATATATTGATGATGTGGAAACATTCACACCAGAAAAGATGCATGAATTAGATACAATCTATCATCCAGATCAAGTATTCATTGAATGGAATGGTACATTAGCAATTCCTGAAAGTATCATTTCTAACATGCCTGATTTCTGGCCACTTGTACAGATTCTGACACCCGTAGATGCTTCAACATTCGCTACATTCATGGGATCACTGCGTCAAATGATGTATGAACAGATTCGCTATTCTGATACTGTTATCTGTAATAGATGCACAGAAGAAACCTCTGGAAGCATGCTAAGAGGAAATATCAAGGCAATTAACCGTAGAGCGCAAATCTTCTATGAAGGCAACTTTGGTGAAGCTATTAAATTAAAAGACAATGGCATGCCATTTGATATCAATGCGCCTGTCATTGACATCAAAGATGATGATTATGGATTATGGTATATGGATGCTGTGGAAAATCCAGATAAATATGATGAAAAAGAAGTTATCCTTCGTGGATACTATGCTGAAAGCATTCCAGGCTATCATCAGACATTTATTATGGCTAGACGTGCTATGGTTTGTTGTGCAGCAGATACATCTGAATGTGGTATTACAGTCACAGGTGTAAAGATCCAGGAAATGACAAAAGGCAACTGGTATGAAGTACAAGGACACCTAAAAACAATCCCTATGGAAAATGGCGGTAAAACATGCGTACTCTATGCAAATCGTATTTCCAACTATCATAAACCAGAGGATGAATTTGTAACATTTAACTGACGAAAAAGATGACGTTGATGTCATCTTTTTTCATTATTCTTCTATTACCAAACGTTCATACTTTTTCCATAATGTTAGAAGATTTTTGGAAATGATGGAACTCAGTTTTGATACAGTTTTTATAAAGAATATCTTGTAGATTGCACTGATGATAAATGATAGGATTGCTAAAGAAACAGCCATACAAACAGCACATATAAAAGCATGTTCTATTCCAAATCGATTCAATATGGAAAATTCAATCACTGGTCTTAAATATCTTCTAAAAGCAAGATTTTCATGAAATATATATACAAGCAATGACAAAGAAGAAAGGTAGTTTATTGAACGATTGATAAACTTCTTTTTCTTCATTATGTTAAATGAAGAAAATGCAATCAGAAACATAAATAGACTATTATTCATATTCCAGCGTACAAGTCTATTCAAAAAATAATTTGTTCTAAGGCCAAGAAAATCCACACATAGAATCAATACAACATAGCTGATGATAGAAACAAAAAGAATGCATTCATTAAATTTCAGATTTTCTGTCCACTCATTTTTATAGATTTCAATAAAACTGACAATGACATACGTCGCAAGGAAAATCACAAATTCATTTGCAAAGAACAAGTTAATTTCTTCGAGAGGTAATACAGGAATGATAAAATAAATCACAAATAAGATTGTTGCAAAAGCAAGATGTTCATTGATACTCATCTGGTCCAGCATGCGATTCAAGAATGGATGAATCATATAAAACAACAAATAGCAAGTAATATACCAGTTGTTCGCAAATGTTGTTGGGAAAAATGTTTTTACAGTATCTGATATCTGCAATTGTACTCCAATTGAACGCAAAGCTATCAAAACAATCATATTGATGATCCACACATCAAGTATCATATGAACTACTTTTTTCAGACTCATTTTTTTACTGTTCACCAAAAACCATGCAGAACATATAAAAAACATGTTATTTCCTAAGGCACCACAAATTCTAAAAACAGCCAGCAGTAAAACATTCAGATTGGTTGTTGCGGTGGCAATGTTAATAAATGTTCCTTCCCCTATTCCTAAGACATAGTTCGGCTCCGTCAATGTTTGTATTACATGTGATAACACAATCAAAAAAATGGCAATCACTTTATATAGTTCTATGCCTGATTCTCTTTCCTTTTTCATTCTTCCTCCAGTTCCAATAAAATCATTATCTAGTAATTTATAAAATTCTGTTCTAAAATCATCTCATATTTTCAATGTTTTTATAAGCCTCAATGATGAAATATCTATTGGATGTAATCAATATGTTTTCACACGTTATTAAGTACGTCATTTTCAAACGCAAATAGATAATTAAGTGAGTAGATAAATGAGTAAATGAACAATGGTGATTTGGAAATTGAAACAGCCTTAGATGCCAAGTATAATATAGACAAATAGACAAACAAAACACATTTAGAAGAGGAACCATAATGATTGAACAATTAATTGCCGAAGCGACAGAATGCGATTTCAAAGTTGCACTTGAAATAAAGAAACCAAAAAGTTGGCTAAAAAGTGTTAGTGCATTTTCTAATGGCATTGGTGGAACTTTATTTTTTGGTATTTCAGATGATAGAGAACCAATCGGATTATCAGATGTGCAAAGTGATGCTGAAGCAATTAGTCGTTTAATTAAAGAACGTATAACACCGCTGCCTCAATTCAATTTAAAACCCTTTGTAGAAGATAATAAAAATCTATTAGCTATAGAAATTTCATCTGGTCGTTCTACACCTTATTATTACAAAGCAGATGGCGTTATGGAAGCTTATGTTCGTGTTGGAAATGAATGCGTAATTGCTCCAGATTACATTGTTAACGAATTAATTCTAAAAGGAACCAATCAATCATTTGACACTTTATTAACAGATGCCTTAAAGAAGGATTACAGTTTCACGCTCCTAGAAGCAACTTACCTAGAAAGAACTGGTCTTCATTTTGAACCATCAGATTATATCTCTTTTGGTTTAGCTGATAAAAATGGCTTTTTAACAAATGCTGGAAAACTCATGGCCGATCAACATATAGTGTACAATTCTCGCATATTTTGTACTAGATGGAACGGTTTAGAAAAAGGTTCTATTTTCGATGATGCACTCGATGATAAAGAATATGAAGGAAATTTAATCTATCTATTAAAGAGCGCTACTGACTTTATAAAAAACAATTCCAAAGTCAGATTTGCTAAAGAAGCACAATACAGAGTAGATAAACCTGATTACGCTGAACGAGCTATAACAGAGGCTATTGTCAATGCGCTAATTCACCGTGATTATATAGTGCTTGGCAGTGAAATTCATATTGATATGTTTGATGATCGTTTAGAAATTGCTTCTCCAGGAGGTATGTTTGGAGGCGGGACAATTCAAGAATACGATGTTTATAATATACGTTCTATGCGAAGAAATCCCGTAATCGCTGATTTATTTCATCGCATGAAGTATATGGAAAGACGCGGAAGTGGCTTAAAAAAGATTATTAGCGAAACAGAAATGCTTCCAGGATATCAAGCTAAATTTAAACCTGAATTTTCGTCAACTGCAATGGATTTTAAAGTTACTTTCAAAAATTTAAACTATGATCCAAATTTGAACGACTTAGTTAGTGACCAAGTTAGTGACCAAGTTAGTGACCAAGTTAGTGACCAAGTTAGCCCAAAGGATATTACACAATTAATTCTAGAGTTTTGTGTAACAGAAAAAAACAAGCAAGAAATATGCTCATTCGTTGGATATAAAAATCTTACTTATTTTACAAGAAAGTATTTAAAACCATTAATATTAAGTGGGCAGCTTAAGATGACTATCCCAGATAAGCCAAATAGTAAAAATCAAAAATACATCACTACTAGCAATAAATAAGACAATACCCGTCATCTCATATTTTCAATGTTTTTATAAGATGCAATGATGAAATATCTAATAGATGTAATCATCTTCACCTAAACTTCAGATTTTCACACGTTTTTAACAAGATTTTATATGCGAAAAGTGCTAAACTATAACGGTTATTAGAGAAAGTGAAATTTTTGTGAAATATGTTGAATAAATTAAAACAGATATTTTCTATTAAAAGAATTGTGTGGTTCTTATTTGTTTCAGGATTATTTCTTGTATTATATACACCACACTTGTCATACCATGTAGATCTAGACAGCTGCAGTGAAGGTACGATCGTACTTGCCAACTACAACACTGACCGTAACGAAGAAATCTTCGAAACATACAACTACAACGGTCATAAAACATGGTACGATGTCGCACCATATTATAAAGAGATTGCAATCACAAATGTGCCTATTGTAACAAACAGCCTGCAGATGCAGCTGCAAGGTGTCAAGAGCATGACCATCAACAAAATTACATTATCTTTTGGTCCAATGGTCGTTCGTGAATATACTTCCAGTAACTTTACATCTCAATTAGCTGGATCCCAAGGTATTGATATCTCACTTGAAAATGATCAAATTCATTTAAACCTGCAGAATGTGGAAGGCTGGGTACAATTCCAGACAGAAGAATATCTCCCAAAATTCATTGTCATTCAAGTCTATGCATTTATCATGGTACTTGCATGGATCATTGCGGTAATGATTGATAAGCATTTAGAACTATCCAACGTCATTCCATTAAATGAGCTCATGTTACTCGCTGCTCCTTGCTGGGTATTCTTCATGATGGAGAATATATTAGGTAATTTCTTCTATATCAATACTGGATTACGTTTATTAAACGTCGGTATTATGATTGTCATCTACAAGATCTTCCATCTCATCTTCTTCAGAAGACCAATGGGATTAAATCTTGCGAATATCACATTTACACTCTATGCAATTGTTTCCACCTTTGTTGTCGTATTCAGAAACCGTCCAATTGCACCTTGGGACTTTACAGCACTCGGAACAGCAATGGATGTTGCGGCAAACTATGATATTCGTTTAAATTACATTATGATCTGTGCATTCATTGTAGATGCAATGTTATATCTTGTTATGCGTTTTGTACCAAGAGACAAAACAAAGATCAATAAATGGTATACCGCATATCCAATCATTGTACTTGTCGTTGCATTGTTCTTTAACAGTATTGGCTCCTACTATTTATGGGATATTCGATTACTATCCACATTCCAGAATGAAGGTACAACTTTAACTTTCACAGGTCTGGTTCGTCAGTTCTTAGAAAACCAGCCAACAAAACCAGATGGATACAGTGAAGATAAACTCAATGAATTAAAAGAAGAATACAGCACAAAGGCAAAAGCAGATGCGGAAGCAGAAGCAGAAAATACAAAGCCAACAACAATCATTCAGATCATGAATGAATCATTCAGTGATCTAGATATTGGCGGTACAACAATTGCTGAAGGCATGACGCCTTACTTCAATTCCTTAGAGAACACGATTCGTGGAAATCTTTATGTATCTGTTCGTGGCGGTGGTACATGTAATACAGAATATGAAACACTCACTGGTAACTCAACAGCGTTCTTCCAGGCAGGTGTTTATCCATACAACATGTATATGAACCGTTCCGTTCCTTCAACGATTTCCTATATGAATCGTAATGATTATTTAACAACAGGTATGCATTTAGGCAAAGCAACAAACTGGAACAGAAGAACTGCATACCAGAAGCTTCAATTCAAAGATACGGTATTTGCCGAAACATTTGATGGTTTAGATACGATTCACGGCTATCCAACAGATGAACAGGACTTTGAAAAAGTCATTGAGAATTATGAAGAAAACAAAGGTAAGAATCAATTCTTATTCAATGTTACTTACCAGAACCATGGCTCTTACAAGAATGCAGATGATTTAACACAGACTGTAGATCTAACAAGCTATGGCAATGAAAACTATGACACTGCAGAAAACTATCTTTCATTGATCAAATTAACAGACGAAGCATTCAAAAAACTCATTGAATACTTTGAGAATGTTGATGAAAATGTTATGATCATCATGTATGGTGACCATCAGCCATCCCTTGGTTCCGCAAGTGATCGTCTCTTCTTCCCAACAAGTGGAACACCAGAAGAAGACATCAAGAAATATGTTACTCCATTCTTGATCTGGGCAAACTATGACATTGAAGATCAGACATATGACAAGCTCAGCGCAAACTATCTATCTAGCTTAATTCTTCATACAGCGAATATGGAACTCACTCCATACCAGCAGTTCCTGTATGAATTGAAAGATAAATACCCTGTCATTTCATTATATGGATGTTACGATGCTCAAGGTAACTTCTATGAATCTGTCGATGACATCGATGATGAAAGTATTCAGGAATATAGAATGTTACAATACAACAACGTATTTGATAAAAATCGTGATATTGAATTATTCTACCCAAAAAGTACAGATGATAAAAAAGCAGATGCGTCTACGGACTAATCTGCTTTTTTCATTTACATAAAGTTTCTAACAAATTGTTCTTTCTTTGTATATGGTTTCCATTGAGCTCCTGGATCATCATCTTTCATGAAATTTGTCCACGCAGTAATCATCGCTTCTGACAAGCGATAATCACGTGCATTCATATTTCTCCAGCAGCGATCCAACGTTCCAAACATATACCACAGTTCAGAAGAATGGAATGCACCACCATCATCTGATGGTAAATTCTTAGAAAAATAATACATATAACAAGGCTTCTTAGAATAAATCAAACGAAGTTCCAGAAACTTCATACATCCTTCATAGAACTTTGATTTTCTAGCATCTGTACCTTTTTCAATTGTAATATCATCACTTGTCATACCAATCATATACGGAATGTTATGAATTCTGCCATTCTTTGCGGCAACATCCATATCTTCCTGCAGAAGATATCCATCATTCACAGGACCAAACGCAAGTCCACCACATTCTTTATATAACTCTGGTAAAATGGAAACAAGTTTATTTGCATCCAGTTTTCTAAGTGCATTAACATTTTTCACTTTGCACAACTTACGAATCACATCTCCTGTATGATATGCATCACTCATTTTTTTTGTATGTGTGATGCCATTTTCAACACCTGCACCTGATTGGAAAATCGCACTATGGATCAAACCTTTCGTTAAAGGAGAAGTAATCAGTGCCTGTGTACTCATTGCCCCTGCAGACTGGCCAAATACCGTAATTCTATTACGATCCCCATGGAATGCTTCAATATTGTCATACACCCACTGCAAAGCCATGATTTGATCTAATAAGCCATAGTTTCCTGTTGTATGGAATGTATTTTCTTTTGTTAAGACAGGATCTGCATAAAACCCGAATACACCCACACGATAATTCACAGTTACAAGAATAACATCATGAGAAGCATATTTTTCTCCATCAAATTCCATTTCTGAAGAAAAGCCATGATCAAATGCACCTCCATGGATCCAGAATGCGACTGGAAACTTTCCTTCTTTTTTTGGTGCCCAGATATTCAGGTACAAGCAGTCTTCACTTTGTGGAGGCAATGGATACTTAGGATCCGTATAGAATTCTTTTCCATAGAACCCTTCCGTAGGATCTGGTTGCGGACATTGGCTTTTGAATTCTAACGCTTCATAAATACCATCCCATTTTGCTTTTTTCATTGGTACTTTAAATCTTCTATCTCCTACAGGAGCTTCCGCATATGGTACACCTCTAAAGATCATAGAATTGACTTTAGATTCACCTTCTAATATTCCGAGTTTTGTTTTTACTTGTATTGTTTTCATAGCAACCTCTAAAAAAAGAACTCATTCATTTGACTTCTTTTACATCCGCAAAGTCAAAGAATGAATTCTTCATAAGATCAAGTGTCATTTGTTTTGTTTCTTCAACACTTTTCGCACCACCAATTTCGTTGACAAACATACGAACATTAAACGCCAAAGATTCTGCATCATATCGTGCCAATAATTCATTTGAATATTGAGGAAGAAAGTTCTCTTTACGATATTTTTCCAGAAATTTCATGACTAATATTCTTAAGTTATCACGAATCATATCTTCAAAGCTATTCTGCCCCGTTACGTGATACGCAATACGGTAGAACTGTTTATTTTGAATGAGAACTTCAAGCGCAGCTGTCAGAGCTTTTTCGAAATCGCCACTTTCTACATAGTCTTTTGTATTTTCAACAATGTCATGATACACGATCCAATTCAAACAGTCATATTTATCACTGAAATAGTTGTAGAATGTAGCACGAATCACTCCCGTTGCATCACAGATTTGTTTGATTGTAATCTTTTCAAACATGTGACGCAGCATCAGAGTTCTTAAGTTCTCTGCTAAAGATATTTTCATGAGATTTTTATGATATTCCATAATTACCTCATCACTATATAAGTAGTTATCAAATAAATGCCGAAGAATACCATTAGAATTCCACCAATCAATCTGATGATTCTTTGATACTTCGCACCACAATTATACCCTATTAGCAATGCAGTTAACACAGCTAAAAAAGTAATTACAAAAGAAATAATCAATGCATTGATGGCATGTACTGCTAAAAATCCATATGCTGCACCAACAAAAAATACATCAATACTTGTGATCAAAGCTTGTTTCAATAACACTTTTGAATCAAAACTGTCATCGAGTTTTTCTTCAAAATCTTTATTTAATAATGCTTTTGTTGAAATCATTGTTCCAATAATCAAAATAATCAGACAAGCAATTGCGATTTCAATTTTCACTTTTTCAATGCTGATCATAAATGGTTTACTGCACACAAATCCAAGCATAAACATTCCCATCGCAACAATTGCAAATTCTAATGCATATGCAGAAATTTTCTTCATGTTCATGTTTCTTAATTGTGCACCTTTGTTCATCATCAGCACAAAACTATCAATCGATAATCCAAAAAAAATCATTATCTCCTTCCACATGTTTTCTCTCCTTTATTCGCATTCCTATTTTACATAAAGAATCAAATAATTGTGATATACAATCCTGTACTTTTGTTCAATTCAAAAAAAAGACCTGACTAAGCAGATCTTCTGGGAGGGAAAGAAATTATTCTTCTTGAAAACAATTATATATTACACAGTAGTTGTGAGAAATATATGTGTAATTTGTGAAAGTCTTGTGAAAGTAGTTACTTAACAATGATTCCTAACAGTTGTGCTAAAGCAATTGCCTGTTCACGATTGACAATCATTCCTTTTAAGTTTTCTGGCTGTGTTGCGATACTTGAAATGTCACTAGAAGACACATCGATTCCTGCAAGTTTTGTCTGATTGAATTCACAAGAAGTAAAATCACAATCTTTGATATTGATATCTTTAAACTTTACATTATAGAAAGAAGTTTCCTGAAAACACATTTGTTTCCATTCTACACTTTTCCATGTTGTCTGATTCAGATTTGCTAACAAAGCAAGAGAATCATGCATTGTTATATCAGTAAACGAACAATCTGAAAAATCAATCCCTGTCATTCTGCAATTACGAAAGATACATCTTCGAAAAACAGATTCACTGAAACAAGCATTCGATAAATCACAATGATCAAAAATCACATCTGCGAATAAACAAGAAATCATTTTTGTATGAATCGATACATTTTTAAATTCACATTCAAAAAATTCCTGCTGGTACAAATCATTTGTAATACTGTCATCACTAAAACATGCATTATCTATACGATCATTGATTTCTTTACAGTCACAAAGAACACATTCTTGTGAATACTTCGGTAATACTGGTTTTTTCATTTTGCATTATCCTTATCAATTGCTTCACTTGTAAATAACATACATTCTTTCCCCTAAACTCACAAAAAGAGTATACCTCAGTATACTCCTAATCATCACGCATTTTCTTGCATTTTAATTGTTCCATCATTCTTCCAGATGCTATTTTCAGGAACAACACCTCTTACACAACTAGTAGGATAAACCCTGCTATTTCTACCAATCACTGTACCAGGATTCAATACGCTATTGCATCCCACTTCAACATGATCTCCTAACATAGCACCAAACTTCTTTAAACCTGTTTCCATTTCTTCATGATGAATTCTATCATGCACAACAACTAGATTTTTATCACTTTTCACATTAGAAGTAATTGCACCAGCACCAGTATGTGCATAATAACCAAGAATGGAATCCCCAACATAGTTGTAATGTGGTGTCTGCACATGATCAAATAAAATGACATTTTTTAATTCACAGCTGTTTCCAACAACACAATCTTCTCCAACCAAAGCAGAGCCACGAATAAATGCACAATGTCTAACTTCAGTATTCGCACCAATAATACAAGGTGCACCCAAATATGCAGATGCAAATACATGTGCTGTTTTATGGACCCATACATGTTCTTTCACTTCATCATATTCATCCTTTGGCAATTGAGAACCAATTTCAACAATCATGTCTTTGATTCCTTTTAATGCTTCCCATGGATATGTAAACTTAGATAAGTAATCTTTTGCCAGTGTGTGATCTAAATCGTATAAATCGTTTATTGTGTACATACATTTCCCTTCTTTCTATTCTTCTACATCTTCGTTGTATGTATTTTCATCCGTATCATTATATTCCTGATTTTCATCATCTTCACTAAAATTTTGATCATACGATGGTTCTTCATAGTCATTAGAATCTTCTACAGGTTCATCATACTCATCGTTTTCGTAGTAAGAATTTTGATATGTTTGTGTGTTTGCTGAAATATGATCTGCAGAATAATCTGACGTAATTCTTCCTTCTGGCAATTCTTCCTGTGTAATTGTTTCTCCATCCATGACTTTTTGAATTTCATTTCTTACAAATTCAATCTGGTTATCATATGGATACACAACAGATAAATATTGACCTGTTGCAGAAGCACAGATTTCCATACCAGTTTCACCACCAACATGATAATTCACAATATTCCATTCAATTCCTTCATCCAATTGCTTATTAATCAAAGCCCAGATAGAATTCATAGATATATTTGTTAAGAACATCCCATTCATACCGTCAATAATAGAATTAATCTGCATCATGATATCTGGTGAACAGAGCTTTTCAATGATTGCACGCATAACGATTTGCTGATGCATATTTCTACCAAAATCACCATCCGGTAAATTCTGTCTTTCTCGAACATACATCAAAGCACCAGCACCATCCAAGCCAATTGTACCTTCCGGAAAATATTGGCCATCAATTGCGGTAAACGCATATGGATTATCAATCGTTACACCTTTCAATGCTTGTATAATAACCATAAACGTATCAAAATTCACAATCATATAGTTTGGAATTTCTATTCCATAAATGTTTCCCAATCCCTTTAATGTATTATCAATTCCAACAAGTCCTAAATGTGTCAGTTTATCCCTCTTATCATTATAGTAAGGATTCTTTACCCAGGAGTCTCTTGGCAAATTAGAAATAATGATCTGGTGTGTATTTGGATTCACAGTCACTGTCATATTTACATCTGTTCTTCCCTGTAAAGATAATGAGCCTGTTGTATCATTTCCACCAAAGAAGATCGTAAATGGTTTTCTTGTCATATCTACCGCAACTGTATCAGAAGCAGATGCATCAATTGGACGATCAAATGAATACAGAATCTTCGTGTCCGTTTCAAAATTTTCAAATCCTTGAATATCTGAAATGGTTCCCGCTAAAGCTTCCGACATAATCAAAATATCTGTATGGTTATCATAAAACGCCTGCACTGCATCAGATAATGTATTTTTATCGATTGTCTGTACTTGTTTTCCACACAGCTGTTTTAATTGTTTCAGTGCATATTGTTGATTTGAAGCATCAGTTTCAATCGTTGTGCCATATACCGCATCTGCGTAATCTTGCATATCAATATTTTTAAAATTTCCATTACTATCCATCTCTGGTAATGTAATCACATTTCTAAAAGTATCAGGATATTGTGATTTATATTCATCCGTTAAAACATATAGATTAATTCTAACTTTATCTCCTAATGCACTTTCAAATAATTCAGTAATTTTATTTATATAGTAAGGTGTTAATACAGATACTAGTCCTAAACATAATGCAAGTGTGCAGTTAATAAACTTCTGAATTCTATTTCTCGGAGAAAAAATAGCTGTAAAAATACCTGTCAAAAGCAATATACCAGCTAAAAGAAACAGTACTAAAAATGACCATTTCTTTGGAAACATAGGTGCATTAAAAAGAACTAAGAACGTCGCTATGGCAGATATTACAAGCAACATCCAGTAAAATTGAGAAGATAGTCTTCTCTTTCTTTTTTTCTTTTTTCTTTTTACTGGTTGAATCATTTGTATATCTTCAACGTATTCTTCATTTCTGTGCTTATTGCGCATTATTATCCTCTTGAACTAGTTTTCCAATTAGAACATATCTACCATCACTTCTATCATAATTACATGTGCTTAACATAATCATACGATCTGTTGTTTCAATAGACTGCTCCGATGTAAATGTAGATGAACTTACAAAACGATTCACATATGACATGAAGTCGTTATCATCGCTAAAAGACGTACGGACATAATCATCTTGTCCATCTGTCACAATACCAGCAACTGGATATACATCATATGTCGCTGCTTCTGTATAGATATGAATCACTTTATGACCATCATAATACGAAGCATCTTTGTACTTTTCAATAGAAGCAAACATTGTCCCATTCTTCATATTATGCGCATATAGAATTGTATTCTTGTCACTGAAATCTCTATTGTTATTCACATCCATAAATACACAGCCTGAATTATTATATGTTCCATCAAATAAATGTTTTAAATAATATTCATTGTCTGTACCTTGTACAAATGGATAATCAACTGTACTGTCATCCAATCTGATCCATCCAACAAAGTCCCCATTGATGCCTTTCAATTTCTCCCAATCAAATAGAGGTGCAGTATCTTCTTCATTTGTATCTGGATTTTCTATTACAACTTCCGGTGTTAGCTTTTCATATGTCTCTTTACTTTCTTTATACTCATGTAATTCTTTATAAAGATTCCATCCAGAAAAACCAGCAATGACTAAACAAACTACAATGACGATATCTGATAAAATTCTTCCAAATTTTGTTAATTTTCTTTTTTTCTTTACCATAGACATTATTTTAAATGTAATCCAGCTATGATTCAAGGAAGCTTAAGGAAATCATAATAACTCCCTAAACAAACCATAAGCTATTTCACATTGCTTTCCTTTTCGATATAGATTGGTCTTCTCTTTGTTTCTAAATACGTTTTAGAAAGATATTGTCCTAATATTCCAATGCATAATAACTGAATGCCACCAATCAGCATAATAATACATACTAAAGATGGCCATCCACTCGTAGGATCACCAAAAATCAAAGTTCGAACTACAATTACAATAATCATCAAAAGTGCAATCAATGAAAATAACACACCAAAGATAGATGCAATCTGTAAAGGTTCTACACTAAACGCAGTAATTCCTTCAATGGAATACTTAAACAACTTCCAAAATGACCATTTTGTATTTCCCGCAACTCTTTCTACATTCTCATAGGCAATCCATTTCGTACGAAACCCAATCCATCCAAAAATACCTTTTGAGAAACGATTATACTCACACATAGAAAGAATGGCATCCACCATTTGTCGCGTCATCATGCGATAATCTCTAGCACCATCTACGATCTTAGAATCTGAAATATAATTCATGAGTTTATAAAACAATCTCGCAAAGAATGAACGAATCACTGGTTCACCATTACGATTCACTCTACGCGTCGCTACACTGTCATAACCATCATGTACGATTGTTTCATACATTTCTGGCAAAAGAGAAGGTGGATCCTGTAAATCTGCATCCATGATGACAACATAATCCCCTTTACAACGCTTTAAGCCAGCATACATCGCTGCTTCTTTTCCAAAATTTCTTGAAAAGGAAATATATTTGATTCTTTTATCGATTTCAGCATATTTTTTTATCACAGATAATGTAGAATCATTGGATCCATCATCAATGAAAAGATATTCAAACGCGACCTCTTCCATCTTCTCAGATACTTTTTTTATCTCTTCATAGAAAAAAGGAAGAGCCTGCTCTTCATTAAAACACGGAACGATAACGCTCAATATTTTCATACAAAACTCCTCCTGGTTTTCTTATTTTTCTTCTTCTTTATTCTGATTCAGTTTATTAACCATATACATCATTGTTTCTCCATTATTTTTTTCAAGCTCTGATGTATTGTTTGTATTTGATGGTTCTTCCTTTGTTCTTTCTTCTAATTCATGTTCTGTATATCCATAATCATCAAAATCAAAATCTGCTTTCTTTTCAGGTGCATAGATACTCTGAAGATACCATTTCAACATCTTTTTCTCATTCAATGTTTCTCCAACATGGAATGCCATTTTACAAATCCATTTCATTTTCTTGCCAAATGGAACATGTTCAGTAGAATGAGAACCTGTATGTTTTCTATATTTCATTAATGGTTCTGTCAAGAATTTAATATGTCCTGCTCTTTCCGCTAAAATACCAATCCATTGATCATGCATTGCCACTGTCTTAGGCATTGGGGTAATAAATGGAACCAGATCCTTCTTGAATGCCATACAGCTGCCTTGATATCCATTGATAAACAAATTCTTCCAGAATCCAAGTTTTACATTTCGATCAGAAAACAAGTCTTTCCCTAAAGGATTCAAGTTATCATCCACATACTCACAATTATGCATTACAGTCAGAATTGTTTTATCTGAATTAAAAGCATCCATCACCTTTTTCACTTTATCATCAGCCCAGACATCATCTTGATCAGACAAGAAAATATAAGCATTTGTACAATGTGTAATGGCATTTTCAAAGTTTGAGATAATACCCTTTTCTTCCCAATGATAGACTTTGATGATTTCATACTTATACACATATTCTTCAAGAATTTTTAGTGTATCATCTGTAGAATCATTGTAAGAAATAATCAACTCATCCATTTCATCTAACTGCTTCAAAATAGAATCCAGTTGTTCTCTTAAATATTTTCCACCATTATATACAGCCATCGCTACAGATATATTCATATCTTAGTCCTCCAGTTCTTTTATGTTCTGATCTAATTGTTGATCAATACAGTGTCTATCAAAATAGGCAAGAAATGTCTTTTTCACATTGTCTTTCATCATAAAATATTCTTCTTCAGATAAAGAAGTAATATTTTGAATCAATGCATCATTTACATTCAATCCAATCTTTTCTTTTTCAACAAGTGACAAAGAATCTCCTTTGATATTATTAATCAGAGGTAATCCATAAGACAGATAATCCAATGATTTCATTGTTAAGCCAACATACACACTATCCTTCATGATATTCAAACCAAAATGACAGTGTTTATAAATATCTCTTTTCTTTTCTTCATCATAAACCAGACCATGATATGTATATGGGATATGATGACTATCTAACTGTTGAAGAAATGCATCTTTATTTTCTCCACCACCAATAATATCCAAGTGAACCTTTTTCAGACGCATTATATCTTTTAAAATTGATACTATTTTATCAATACCAATAATATGATTGATGGAACCACAATACAAGAAATTGATCTGCCCATTTAAACTATCACATGTATCAATCATATGATTATCCTGTGATAAATAAATTGTTGTCTGTTTCTTTGCATCAACATATTGATTTAATGTATCTCTGAACAAATTACACTCAAACGAAACCCGATCACAATCATTTAAATATCGATTTCTCAGTTTTGCCCATTGATTGAAAATACAAGAGCCAAGCTTCTTGATTTTATCAGATACAGGCAAGCTTTCCGGCCACATATCTAACACATCAAACCATACCTTAACATTTTCATGTTTTCTTTTATACAAAGCAAATTGCTTCACCATACTATTTGGTGGAACCATGACATAGATCAATGATACGTCTGCATGTTTTTCAGCTTCTTCCACACACGCTTTCGCAAATTTCATATGCGAAGCAATTCTTGCATAAGAAAGATTCTTTTGATATTCACTGACATGAATATAATGCACATCGTCTCTTTTGTTTGTATAGTATTGTTTTTTGACATGATCAAAATCCGCAAAATAAATCATGGTTTCATACCCATTTCTTTCTAATGCAGATTTTATATATTGAATACGAATGTTATAGTCATCGTATGTATCAAATATCAATGCTTTTTTCATATCACTGCTTTCAATGTATTTGCCATTGTTTTAATTTCATTTAAGAAACTGAAATTCTCAATCGATGTAAGATTATATTTCATCTTGTCCGGAAGTACTTCATGAATATAAGCATCATCTGGATCTTCTGCTTTTGATAAGATTTCATCCTCATCCTTGTATTGAATTGATGCAACGGAAGTAATTCCTGCAGGCAATAGAAGTGTTGCATACATTTCATCACTATATGCATTTACATACTTCACCACTTCCGGTCGAGTACCAACAAATGTCATATCACCAGCTAAAACATTCAATAATTGAGGAATTTCATCTAAACGACAATGTCTGATTTTTTCTCCAACTTTTGTGATTCTAGAATCATTTCCAACGGTCACTAATGATCCCTTCTTTTCCGCATTCTCGCACATCGTTCTAAATTTAAAAATACGAAACTGCTTCCCATACGTAGTCACACGTACCTGTCTAAAAAAGACAGGTCCTTTTGAATCCAGCTTAATCCAGATAGAAACGACTAAAAATACAGGAGAAAGAATCACTAAAAGAAGCAAGGACATCACAATATCAAATATTCTCTTCATTATTAAAGAACATGTTCTCTTCTTTAATAATTCATAATAAGGTTTCACCTTATCATTTCTCATATATTCAGGTAATTTGTCCCAGCTTCTCAATATCATAATAATTTCATTTCTTCTAATGTGTTTCTTAATGTTTGAACCACAATCTCAACATCTTCATCACTCAATAATGTATGTAATGGTAATGTAATTTCATTGTGATATAAGCGATATGCATTTGAAAAATCTTTAATATCCCATCCAAATGCTTTATATCCACTCATCATTGGCAATGGTTTATAGTGAACATTTGTAGCCACACCATTTTCTGCCATTCTTGTAATAATTTCATTTCTTTGTTCCACAGAGATATCAGGAATACGAATCATATATAAATGTGCACTGGAATGATACACATCACTAATATGTTGAATATGTTCTATGTGCATTGCATCCATTGCTTCATCATACTTCTTCACAATTTCATATCTTCTTTGAATCAAAGATGGATATCGTTTTAACTGAACAAGACCAATTGCAGCCATGATATCTGTCATATTACATTTGTACCATGGTCCAACAATATCATATTCCCACGCACCAGCTTTTGTTTTCGCTAACGCATCTTTGCTTTGACCATGTAAAGAATACAACTGATATAAATGATAGAGTTCTCCATCATCAATACCATCAATATGTTTCCATGTAGCACATCCACCTTCTGCAGTTGTCAGATTCTTAACCGCATGGAAAGAAAAGGAAGTAAAGTCTGCAAGATTACCTACAGTTACACCATTTCTACTTGCACCCAAAGCATGGGCACCATCTGCCACTACAATCACTCTGCCAATCGCTTTTTGAATATCATTCGTTGGATGAAAGAAAGCCTTCTTCTTTTCTACAATTTTGTAAATCGTATCATAGTCGCAAGGCACCCCACCCAAATCTACTGGTACAATTGCCTTTGTTTTTTCTGTAATTGCATTTTCTAATGCCTGATAATCCATTTCAACACTGTCAATTTGAGAATCCACAAATTTAACAGTCGCACCACAATGAATTGCCGCAGAAGCACTCGCAGTATATGTATACGCAGGAACGATAACTTCATCCCCTTCACCAATACCAAGAATTCTAAAATTCAATTCTTCTGCTGCTGTTGCACTATTTAAGCATACACAGTTATCAACTTTTAAATATTCACATAAATTCTTTTCGAATTGTTTTGTTCGTGGTCCTGTTGTGATCCATCCACTTCTTAATGCATCACTCACTTCTTTGATTTCTTCTTCTGTAATATCAGGAGGAGAAAATGGAATAGGTTTACTCATGTTCATCACCTTCTTTAGGCTATATTATAACATTTGTATCCATTTCTTTTCAAAACACATTATTTCTCACTCAGTTCTTTTATATATTGGTCTGCATCTTTCAAAAAACTCATAGAAATCAACACAATTACAATTCCAATCGGAAATGCCGCAACGATACTGACAGATTGTAAATTGCTCATAGAACTATCCGCAAATAGCAATGCAATTGGCAATAATATCAATAATATACACCACATTAATTGTACTGCCTTATGTGGCTGTTCATCTTCTTTTAAAGAATGATAACTATAACATGATGCTGTTAAAGCAATAGAATCAAAAGAAGTCGCATAAAATGCAATCATTGTAAATAACACAACAACCATGATTACTTTAGCAAAAGGCATTGTTTCAATCATGGATACAATTAATCCATACATATCTCCACTCGCAAGATAGTTTGCAATAAAATCTACAGCACCACTCATCTGCAGTCCCATAGAATAGTTTCCTAAAACAATAAAACTAACTAATGTAGATCCAACACCAAATACATAACCACCTAAAATTGTCTGTCGAACCGTTCTTCCTCTAGAAATATTTCCGATAAAGAATGGTGCCGCTACACACCAGACCATCCAATACGCCCAATAATAGATTGTCCAGTTTTGTGGGAAATTAGATGTTCTTAGAGGATCTGTATATGTAGATAATCCTATGAAATTTTGAATCATTGTTCCAAGTGAAGCAAAACCTGTTTCAATAATATATCTTGCTTGTCCACCAAAAACAAATACAAATGCAAGCAATCCAAAAAACATATAAATGCATGCATTCGCAAGATAACTGATTCCTTTAAAACCATGTAATAAAGAATACGTATAGACTGCACATGTAATCAAAAGAATGATCACGTTGATTGTCGTTCTATCTACTGCGAAATGAAATAATCTTTCAATGATTGCAGCCATCAAAGGTGTCGCAACACTAAATGTTGTTGCGGTACCCGCAAGCAAAGCAAATACAGCTAACAAATCAATCACTCTGCCAATAAATCCATCCGTATGTTTGCCAAGGATTGGTCTACATGCCTCTGAATATTTCTGGCGATTTCTTTTTCTTACATGAAGCATAAAGCCAAAAGCAACTGCTAAAACAAGATAAAAGGACCAAGGAATAAAACTCCAATGGAATAATGGGAATACACCAGCCCAATCTTGAACATTCCCCAATTCCTGAATATGTGGATCTGTCGCATATAAAATCCATTCAGAAAATGAATAAAATAAAATATCTGCCGCAAGTCCACACGTAAACATCATAGATCCCCATGCAAAAAATGAATATTTTGGCTTTTCATGCTTTTCACCCAGAACAATATCTCCATATTTAGATAAAGCAATGTAAAAGGATAATAAGAAAATACCAAGACCAATCACCAAATAATAGACACCAAACGTATCTCCAAAAAAGAAGCGAATTTCAGATAAAACTACATTAGATTGTTCTGGCATAAAGAAAAACAAAACGCAAAGAACAATAATCAACGTTAAAGGAACAATTGTAATCATCCAATCTATTTTTTTCTTATTCATGATTTTTTGCCTCATAGTTTACATATCTCTTATCTAATTGAATCAATTCGTCATAGTTATCAATTTCAATCACATCATTCTTTTCCATAGGATAAACACCCAACTGATATTCCTTAGGATAACAGAACATCGCAACGTCATCCCAATAGATTTGTCTGTTTTTCTTCTGTTCAAATTCTATTTCTAAGTGATGTTTAAGCTTCTTGCCATCTTCTTCATTCCATCTTGAGATGCTATAAAGCTGCCATCCCTTTTCTCCACCAGTACGACTACAATGCGTCACAATACCGTTTTCTACTGTCTGCAGCCATTCATCTGTTTTTGTTTCCGTATAAATACTGTTATATCCAGATTTATCAAACTCTTTAAAAAGGATCTTTGGATTATAAATAATCTGATCTCCATCTAAAATGATCGCATTACAGATATAATTCCTTGCGACATATAAAGATGCAATATTATTACAAGTATCATAATAAGGATTATCAATGATATGAATATCTGGATACTTCTCTAACAATGCATTAAATTTATCTTTTAAGTATCCTACGACAACATAAATATCATGAATATCATTTTGATGCAGTGCGTCAATGACAGTATCAATCATTCTTTTTCCATTTACTTCAACCATTGGCTTAGGAGTATCCAAAGTTACTGGATGCATTCTACTCCCAATTCCTGCAGCCATAATAATTGCTCTCTTTACCTGATTCATAGTTTTCCTCCCAACTCTTTTTCAACAATACGATAATACTCTTTGGCGTATCGATATTGTTTTAAAGAATATTCACCAAACTCAATGCCAAGATTTCTTTTATATTCACACCAGTTGCTCCAGAGAAGTCCACATAAAGCTATATAACAATAAATCTTGATTCTCGTTTCTTTTAAACAATTTCCATCAAAATACTGATCTATCAGCATATCCACATGCTGGCGATCATATAATGCATAAATACAAAACATCGCAATATCCACATGTGGATCCTGCATACCCGCATATTCCCAGTCAATCAATCGCACACTTCCATCCTCAACAAATAAGAAATTATCCGGAACTGCATCGATATGTGTTAAACATCGCTTCTCAATATGCTTATCCACATAATTCTTTAATTTCATAACATTTGCCTTTGTCAGCTGATAATCTCGATAAACGGATGGTGTTCCATCCCAAAGAGATTCATAAAATGCAATCTGCTTATAAATATCAAAATCATGATGAACCTGTAAATTCATTGAATGAAATGCTTTCAATCTACACATACATTTATATGTATCTTCTTCATCAAAAGGATCACATCCCCTTGCATTTTCCAGATATTTTGTAATCTTGTATCCATTTTCTGGATTGATATAAACAATATCATCACAAATATCTTTATCTTGTATAACTTGATACACTTCTGCTTCCTGCTTACGATCAATCAAATGATCTGTTCCTTCTCCAGGAATACGCATAATGTATTTTTGTCCATTACATGTAAATAAAAACGAACGATTTGTCATTCCTTTTTTCAACACTTTAATATCTGTAATCTCATGATTTGAAACATGCAAAGAATCACAAATAATACTCATTGCATCTGACTTCAAATGATTCGAATGATGATCTAATTCTCTCAATTGTTCATACGTATTGATTTCTATTACATCACTTTCATGAACGACACGAGAATACAGAATGTATTTCCCATCTTTATACAATGCATCTTCCCAGAATAAATTATCATTTTTAGAACTCTCGCAGAGTTTAGAAATATTATTTCTCAATTCTGGTGCATCCGTATGATTCACATAAGCAATTCCAATCATATGATTGCCAGCTTCATCATTCTGTACATCCACAAGTTCCTCTTTACGATTCACTCGAACAGGACTGTTTTTATCTTTCTGATCATTTACCATATACCATGATACAAATTCATTTTTAGAAAATGGATTCATATCACACCAGATATCGCACGGAATAATATAACAATTCTCTATATGATCTTTAACTAAACTTAAAGAATACAAATTATTTTTTGTAGAATAGTCTGGATTATAAATCAGATTCACATGATATTGATCAATCAAAAATTCAAATTGTTCTTTCAAGAAACCAACAACAACATCAATTTCAACAATACCAGCTTCATGTAATTGTTTTATCAGTCTCTCAATTAAAGTTTCATTACCAACCTGTAATAATCCTTTTGGTACTTCTGTATTAATTGGCACCATACGCATACCAAAACCCGCAGCGAGTATCACAGCTCTCTGCGGTTGGTTTTCTTTGAGTTCATTGTATGCTTTTTCAGATAATTGCAAATCATCATCGATATATCCTTGATCTATCAAATGATTTACTAAACGATTTACTGTTCCTAATGAATAATTAGTAGATAAGGCAATACTTCTTTGTGTCTGATTTTTTTTATCAATTAGATTTTTTAAAACTGTACTATCTTGAATGTTCATAAAAGCCTCTTTTTACATTTTCATGAACATTATGTCATAAGTTACAACGATTCGCAATCTTTATTCATCAAATTTTAAAACAGCTGGGAAATGACAATGTCTTTTTTCAACAGGAGGCAATATCATATATTCTCCATATGTTTTCCTTAAATACAAATCACTATTCTGTGGAACTTTAATATTCTGATTTTCATATTTCATATCCACAGCAGGCAACAATTCTTCTTCAAGATACGTAACATCTTCTTTTCCATAATTATCTTCATATTTATATAACATGAATTCTGCATATCGATTTGTATCATGTTCTTTTCCATATTTTGATGCAACTGCACTATAACGACTTTGGAGTTTTTTAGCATTCTGACCCAAAAGCAATAATAAACCATGCACAATATAGCATCCAAAATATGCTACTTGTTTTTTGAATCCTTTGACACTAGAAGGTAATTTTGGTTTTGGATAGTCACAAAGAACCATCAATCTCGCAATGATCCAGCATTTCTGCTGAATTTTCTGTCTTTGTACAGCATCTTCAGGAACTTTATCAAAAGGAAAAATATCAATGAAAATCCCTGAATGATACTTACGATCTGTATCTGTAGCTTCAATAAATGTTGTATCTGACCGTGTTAATTTTGCGAAAGGAAGAACATAACCTTTTGTTTTTCTTGCTTCCAGTAATGCAAAAGTACTGCCCAATTCTTTTGGAGCGACTTCCAGAAATTTTTCGTAATCTTCTCTAGGCATGCCAACATCCATATCATCATCCCACGGAATAAATCCACGATGTCTCATTGCACCAATCACAGTTCCATAGGAAGCAAAATAACGAAAGCCATACTTATCACAAACTCTGGCAAATTCATTATAAATACTCAATTCATAGTCCCACAACTTATGTAAAATATCTTCTGAATATTCTCCCATTTTTACTCACCCTTATTTCTTTTTCAAAAATTTCCCAATGATTTGATTACATATCAATAAAAAGAATGTATCTTTCAATAAAAACAACATTGCAATATATACAACAATTCCAACCAAGATAGAAACAACAATAGATAATGAAATATTTGTGATGAAATATCCTGTTAGTACTACACAAAACAACATCATTGTTCCCGCAATCAAATACTTTATCGATGGTTTAAAAAACTCTTTCACAGATATATCTTGATGTACGAAATATAACTGCACCGCAAGAATTGTATATTCAGCCAATACTGTAGAAATGACTGCCCCAATCGTCCCAATTGCATGAATCAAAATAAAGTTGAAAATCATATTTACAATTGCACCAACAACAACTGAAAATGTATAGATTTTCTGTTCCCCCACCTGAATCAAATACTGGATTCCCGTAATATTACTTAATCCAATTGCCAATAAAATTGGTGTTGTTGCACACATCAAATATCGAACAGGTTCATATCCTTCTCCAAAGTACCACGGAACAAATGCTTTCGATATTCCAATCAAACCAAGCGTAAACGGAACCGCAATCATCCATACCAGATGAATCGATTGTCGCAAGTATACTTTCATATCATCCTTATTTCCTTCCGCAAAGGTACTGGCAATACGGCTAGACATCACAGAACTCATTGCGGTAACAAGACACAATAAAGCTTTTACAATTTTCTGTGCATTATCATAATAGCCAACTTCCGCCATATCATTTGTGATATTCCCAACCATTGTTTTATCCAAGACTGTATATACCTGTGTTGCAACCTGTGGAATAAATAAAGACATAATAGGTGAAAAATGTATCTTAAATGATAATTTCTTTAATGGAACAAATGGAATATATTTTGGAAGATATAGCCACAATGTAATATTTCCTAAAAAATCAGATAAACTGTAAATCAACAAATATTTCCACAAATCATCTTTTGTTTTCACAAAAGCAAAAATGCAGATCAACCCAAGTATTTTTACAATAATATTACGCACGACTGGTTTTCCAAACTCTTCTATTCCCATGAAATACCAACTCACGTCAATTGCATTTGCAACAAGTTCAAAAATTAAAATTTTATAATATATTGCATATGCACCATTCATACAGAACAACAAATAAAAAATAATGAGTGCAATAATGTTTGTAAAAATACGAATCGTTACTAACTCCCAAAAAATATTTGCCTGTTTTTCCTTGTCGTGCTGAACATAGGCGATTTCCCTTTGCCCATACATCGCAATACCCAAAGATCCAAAAAGAATAAAATATGTAACGATAGAGAATGTATATCCATAAATACCATTGTTTGTTGCACCTAATACTCTAGCTACATATGGAGTTGTAATTAACGGTGTAATTACCGTTAACATTTGAAATATTAAATTAAATATATAATTTTTTGCTAATGAATTTTTCATACAGCTATTATTATATCATCAATAAAAAAAGTGTTACAGAAGGCAAAACATGATTCCTATTTCAACTTCTATAACACTGATTCATGATTAATGAATTTCTCTCTTTACACAATCTAATGCAGAAGCAATGACCCGGGAGTTTAGGAGTTGTAAAAAATATCGAATTTAAGATCGTGGCTTATTTACCACGTTTTTTTATGCTTATTTTTGTCAAATTTTATGTATTTGTTTATCGTATTTTATTGTATTCTATGGTATAATATTCAAGGGTGAATAT
>CAKVBD010000005.1 GCA_934725105.1 uncultured Bulleidia sp.
ATCCACACTAAAAAAGAGGAAATTCTCCATTTTACGAGTTTTTCCTCTTTTTTTGAGCTGTTTCAACTGTTACAGCCCCTTTGTTTATATCTGGAAATAAATAATTCAGGAAGACAGGGACAACTTTTTCCCAGTCACTTTCTGTGTGGTGACCACCTGGTGTTAAATGAGGGTAGGTAAGACATCCTTGTTCATTGTAGAGATGGTTGATATTCAGCATCATTTCTACAGCGTCAATGAACAGTCTTTTTCCATGCACTTCCTGTGATCCTTGATCAATGTAGATTTTTGTATCTTTGTGAAACGATGTATTTTCAATCAGCTTTTTTAAATCGTCATAACAGAAATGTGTTGAAGGAGAAACACATGCAGCCTTGGAATACACATCATTGTATTGTGTAATCATGTATTCACTCATGAGACCACCCATAGAGCTGCCTCCAATTCCAATGTGTTTTCGATCTGTAAATACGCGATATCTTTTTTCAATTTCCGGTTTTAATACATTTACAAACCATTCTGCAGTCTTCTTTCCTGCTGGACGAACAGAAGGAAGAGATTCTAAATGTGTTGTTTCTGGTTTGAACGGACAGTATTCTGCGAGTCTTCGATTTCCTGTATGGTTACAGTCAACACCCACAACAATAAGTTCACTGTCATTTTCATCCAGATATTTTTTCATGCCCCAGCATTTTCCATATGTCGCTGTTTCATCAAAGAATAGATTGTGTCCATCGAACATGTATAGAACATCGTAATGTTTTTTACTTTCTTCATAGTTGTTTGGAAGATAGATCCAGACTTTTCTAGGAGATTGTGAGAACGATGGCATTTTTAACTGGATTGATTCTACTTTTCCCATGGTGCTTTCCCCATCCACTGGATGCGGCTTTCTTTTCCTTCAATAATACGTTTGATATTTGCTTTATGACGATAGATAACAAATGCACTAAGCAATAGAATTGTGACGGGAACTGATAGTTCTGTGATGGATCCATTGAAATAAGCAAATAAAGAAACAATACCTGTGAGTGCAATTGCACTCATGCTTGAAAAAGAAACCATTCTTGTAAAGAACAGTAATACAAAGAATGTGATGACAGGCAATGCAAATGTGATGATCCAGTTATTTGTTACAAATAATGTAATGCCTAAGAAGAAGCCATATGTTGTAGCGACTGCTTTTCCACCTTTGAATTGCGCAAAACATGGAAAGCAATGACCAATACAGCACGCAACACCCGCATAGATTTCACTTCCAGGAGCAATGAAGTGTGCAAGTGTCATGGAAATCAATCCCTTTAATGCATCTAATGCAATAACGAGTACACCAATTGGCTTTCCAAGAACTCTTCCCGCATTTGTACCTCCAGCATTGCCACTGCCTTCTTTTCGAATATCTTTATGGAAAAACACTTTTCCTATTACAAGACCCCATGGAATGGATCCGAATAAATAGGAAAATAAAATAGCTAATAAAATTTTCATACACTTTAAAACCTCCGTGCCTAAATATTTTACCATATTAACTATTTTTGAAATATGGTATATTTGTGATATTTTTACTTGGACAATATTTTTGTTATAATGATTAGCTGAAGGAAAAGGAGAAATCATGGCAATTCAATACGATGACAGCAGTATTCAAATCTTAGAAGGGCTGGAGCCAGTTAGAAAGCGTCCAGGTATGTATATAGGTTCTACAGATTCTCATGGTCTGCACCATATGATCTGGGAAATTGTAGATAATGCGGTTGATGAAGCAATTAACGGCTTTGGTAAAAAGATCACAATTGTTTTAGAAAATGATGGCAGTGTATCCGTCAGTGACCAGGGTAGAGGTATGCCAATTGGCAAGCACCCATCTGGTAAAAATACACTGGAAGTTATTTTTACTGTATTACATGCTGGTGGCAAGTTTACTTCACAAGGTGGCTATAAGACTGCAGGTGGTTTACATGGTGTTGGGGCTTCTGTTGTTAATGCATTGAGTGAATGGCTAACGGTTGAAGTTGCACATGATGGACAGCTTGTTCGCATGTCCTTTAAAGATGGCGGATCAAAGGTCAGCAAGCTGGAACATTTAGGAAAGACAAATAAAACAGGATCTACGGTTCGTTTTAAACCAGATCCTTCTATTTTTCAGACAACAGATTTTAAATTTGATGCGGTATGTGAAAGAGCAAGAGAAGAAGCTTTTTTATTGAGTGGCATTGAATTTGTGGTGATTGATCAGCGTTCAAAGAAAATAGTGGAAGAAAAGTATCTCTATGAAGATGGTATTACAGAATTTGTAAACTATCTGAATGAAGATCGTACACCACTAATGCAGCCAGTGAAGTTTTCTGGTGATGCATTAGGCATTCATGTTGAAGTTGCTTTTCAATATACAGATGACTATCAGGAAAATACATATTCTTTTGTTAACCTTGTTCGTACAAGTGACGGTGGTACACATGAAGTTGGTTTTAAGGGTGCTTTTACAAAAGCAATCAATGATTATGCTAGAAAGACTGGTCTATTAAAAGAAAAAGATAAAAACCTGGAAGGAAATGATGTTAGAGAAGGTTTAACGACAATTCTTTCTGTTTCTGTGCCAGAAGAATTATTGCAGTTTGAAGGACAGACAAAAGGAAAATTAGGTTCTCCACAGGCAAAACCAGCAGTGGAACAGGTTGTCAGTGATCAATTGACTTACTGGCTGACAGAAAACAAAACACAGTCAGACTTACTGATTCGTAAAATGCAGAAGGCAATGCTTGCGCGTCTTGCGGCTAGAAAAGCGAGAGAAGAAGCTAGACGTGGCAAGAAGGTTGGAAAAGGTGAAAGAGTATTGAGTGGCAAGCTTGCACCTGCAAGAAGCAAAGATGCGCGTATCAAGGAATTATTCCTGGTCGAAGGTGATTCTGCCGGTGGTTCAGCAAAACAGGGTAGAGATTCTATTTATCAGGCAATTCTGCCTTTGCGTGGAAAAGTATTAAATACTGAAAAATGTTCTTTGAGTGATATCGAAAAGAATGAAGAATTGAATACATTGATTTATACAATTGGTGCAGGTGTTGGTTCAGATTTTGACTATGAAGATTCTAACTATAATAAAGTCATTATCATGACCGATGCCGATGATGATGGAAGCCATATTCAGATCTTATTATTAACATTCTTCTATCGCTATATGCGTCCATTACTGGAACATGGAATGGTATATATTGCTTTACCTCCTTTATTCCGTGTACAGAAGGGGAAGAATGTGGAATATTGTTATTCAACAGATGAACTTGCAGAATTGAAAAAGAAATATGGCAAGTGTGAAATTCAGAGATATAAAGGTCTTGGTGAAATGAACGCAACACAGCTTTGGGATACAACAATGGATCCTGAACATCGTGCTTTGATTCAGGTAACGATTGAAGATGGTGTTGTTGCGGAACGTAGAGTTTCTACATTAATGGGTGACAAAGCTGAAAGAAGAAGAAAGTGGATTGAAGATAATATCTCATTCACGTTGGAAGATGATTACAAACTGGAGGGATAAATAGTGGTAAAGAAAAAGCAAATTGAAGATAAAACACGGTATATCCCGGAACATCTTGAAGATATTATGGGAAATGGCTTTTCTCGATACGCGAAGTACATTATTCAGGAACGTGCCTTGCCTGATGCTAGAGATGGCTTAAAACCTGTACAAAGAAGAATCTTATATGCGATGTACCATGATGGAAATACATGGGATCATCCATATCGTAAATCTGCAAAGACAGTTGGTCTTGTCATTGGTAATTATCATCCACATGGTGATACGTCTGTATATGATGCATTGATTCGTATGTCACAAGACTGGAAGGTTAGATTGCCTTTGATTGATGTACATGGTAATAATGGTTCTATTGATGATGACCCAGCTGCTGCGATGCGTTATACAGAAGCTAGACTTGCGAAAGTGACAGAAGTCATGGAAGATGATCTTGATAAAGATACAGTAGAAATGGCTCCAAACTTTGATGATACGGAAAATGAACCAACTGTATTGCCTGTTCCTTTTCCAGTTATGCTTGTCAATGGTGCAACGGGTATTGCGGCTGGCTACGCTACAAATATGCCTCCACATAATATGAATGAAACAGTGGATGCGACAATTTATCGTATTCAAAATCCTGAATGTTCTTTAGAAAATCTGATGGAAATCATTCCTGGACCTGACTTTCCAACTGGTGGTATCGTACAAGGTGCAAAAGGAATCCATGATGCCTTTGCAACAGGAAAAGGCAGAGTTGTTGTGCGTGCGAAGTGTGAAATTGAACAGACACGTACAAACCAGCAGATCATCATTACAGAAATTCCATATGAAGTGATTAAAGGACAGCTTGTCAAGAAAATGGATGAAATTCGCTTATCTAAAGATATTGATGGTGTTTTAGATGTGAGAGATGAATCTGACCGTAATGGTATGAGAATTGTTGTGGATGTCAAAAAAGAAGCAGATGCAAATCTCATCTTGAATTATTTCTACAAGAATACAGATCTTCAGATCTACTATAACTACAACAATGTAACGATCATTGATAAACGACCAGTACAGGTTGGATTATGTGGTTTGCTGGATGCATTTATTGCATTTAGAAAAGAAGTTGTCTTGAAGAGAAGCCGCTATGAACTTGATAAGATGGAAAAAAGAACACATATTATTGAGGGATTGATGAAGGCTGTTTCTATTTTAGATGAAGTCATTCGTATCATTCGTGCTTCTAAAGATAAAGCGGATTCTAAAAAGAATCTAATGAATGAATTTGGTTTTGATGAACCACAGGCAGAAGCAATTGTTTCTATGCGTCTGTATCGTTTGAGTAATACGGATATTCAGATCTTAAGAAATGAATTTGCAGAGCTTGTGAATCGTATTGAAGAAACAAAGGCAATCATTGAAAATGAGAATGTTCTCAAATCTGTCATCATTAAAGAATTACGTGCAGTGAAAAATGAATATGGTGATGCACGTAGAACAAAGATTGAAAAAGAAGTGCAGGATATTGTCATTGATAAAGCTGCAATGGTTACAAGTGAAAGAGTTGTGGTTACATGCAGTAGAGATGGCTATGTGAAACGTGTTTCTTTGCGTTCTTATAATGCAAGCAGTGATACGTCTACAGGTTTAAAGAATGGAGATGTACTGATTGGAACATTGGAATGTGATACGTTAGATACGTTATTGCTTTTCACATCGAAGGGAAACTATGCTTCTCTTCCAGTATGGCAGATCCAGGAAGCAAAGTGGAAAGATATGGGTATGCATTTGAATAGTTCAATTCGTATTGATGGGGATGATAAGGTCATCAATGCAATTGTCATCAAAGACTTCAATACATATGCATGGATCGTTACATTATCCAGTAATGGTCAAATTAAGAAAACACCAGTATCTGCGTGGAAAGTAGATCGTAATTCAAAAGTTATGACAGCGATGAATATCGCAAAGAATGCGGAAATGCTCAATGCATTTATTGCTTATCATGATCAGAAGATCGTTGTTGTATCTAAGGAAGGATATTCTTATCAGTTTGGTATGGATCAGCTTCCATCTACAGGTGTTAAGAGTAAGGGTGTAAAGGCATTGAATACATCCAAGGATGATGCACTTGCATATGGATGTGCGATCAATGCAGATACACCAGCACTTCTTTATGTCACTTCTACAGGTGCATGCAAACGTGTCCATATGGAAGAAGTTGTAGAAGGCAATCGTCCAATGAAGGGAAATCTGATCTGTAAGAAGCTTAAGAGCAATCCTTCTATCCTGCGTTATGTCAAGGGTGTTACGCCTGGTGATAATCTTGTATTTATGGATAGCAAGAATCATGAAATCCATGTTTCTGATATTCCATTTAAAACAAGAGAAACTGGTTTCTCTTCTCCAGTTGCAATGGAGAGTGAATGGAATATGTTAACGAACATTGAAGAATGTCGTATTATTGATATTCCAGAAAATGCTGAAGATGAAGAAGTACATGAAGATATTGAAAAAATATCATTATTTTGAGGAAATGTATGAAGAAATGTAAAGGTTGTGGTGCAATCCTGCAGAGTAAAGATCCAAAAGCTCCTGGATATACACCAAAAGAAAACAGTGATTATTGTCAAAGATGCTTTCGACTGATTCATTATGATGATTTAATGATTTCTATGCGAAAGGGAATTGATCCAGATGTTGTTATGGACCGTATCAGTCAAAGTGATGCTTTGATTCTTTGGGTCGTTGACTTGTTTGATTTTGAAGCAGGCATTATTCCTGGTTTGAATCGTCATCTGATCGGAAAAGATATTATTATGGTTTGTACAAAGCGTGATATTCTTCCAGAAACATTGTCTGAAGAAAAGATTGCTCGATTTGTTTTTTCTAGATTGAAAGAAAATGGTATTTCGATCAAGTCTTTGATTTTAACAAGCAAGCTTGAAAGAATGGGCGTTGAAGAAGTCAAACAGGCAGTACAGCTCTATCGCAAGAATCGTGAAGTCATTGTCATGGGAAAAGCAAACTCTGGCAAGAGTACATTGTTAAATAATCTATTAGGTGAAAATACATTAACAATGTCTAGATACCCTGGTACAACATTAGACTTTAATGAATTAGAGATTGATGGTGTGCCATATATTGATACACCTGGAATTGAAATCTCTCATAGTATTCTGATGGAAGTGAAAGAAGATGTACTAAAAGAAATTCTTCCCGCAAGAACATTGAAGCCACAGGTATACCAATTGCGTTATGATCAGTCGTTTGCGATTGGTGGACTTGTTCGTTTGGATCTTATGAAATGTGATCATGCTTCTTGTGTTTTCTATATGAGTGACAGTTTGAAGATCCATAGAGGTAAAGTATCTGGTGCAGATGCGCTTTGGAAGAAGCATTATGGAACACTATTTCAACCTGTTCCTGTAACAAATCAATTTAAAAAGTATACGATTCGTAAAGAAATGGATAAAATGGATATCGTAATTGATGGATTAGGATGGGCATGTGTACATGGTCAAATGTCTACGATTACAGTCTATGTTCCAGAAAACGTCAATGTGACGTTTAGAAAGGCTATGTTATAAATGTTAAGTGGAAAGCAGAAAAGATATTTACGTGGTTTAGCATCATGTGATAAGACAATTTTTCAAATTGGAAAAGATGCATTGAGTGATAACCTGATTGAACAGGTAGACCACGCTATCGAAGCAAGAGAGCTTGTAAAGATCTCTGTACTAAAAAACAGTCCAGTGGATATTGAAGAAACAGCGTTTGATCTTGCGAGATTAACAGACAGTGAACTTGTACAGATCATTGGAAGAACGATCGTACTGTATCGTCCTTCTAGAAATCCTAAGATCGTACTGCCATGAGAATCTTACATTGTACGTTTGATCCTTTCACACAGAAGGAATTAGAATACTGTCTTCAGTATCGGAAAGAGAATGGGATAAAAGATCTATTCATTCGTGTGGATCAGGATGGTGTATTGCCATATCAAGAACGTCTCAAGCTTGTCGAAAGATGTATCCGGCCATATCGTCATATCCATTTGTATACTGGCAGTATTTGTGGTGAAGAGATTCCTGCTTCTTTGAAAAATGAAGAAGAACAGGCAAGAAACGGCTGTTTGTATTTATGTGCACGTGGCAGTAAAGCTTTGATCCATCAAAATGGATATTACTATGAAAATATTGCACAGGCACTTTGTAAACCACGTCGGTATGAACATTCTGTATCGGTTGCTAAGACGGCATATCAGCTTGCGAAAATGCATCATTTAGATGCAGATAGTGCATACCGTATGGGATTGCTGCATGATATTACAAAAAAATGGGATGATGAAAAAGGAAGAGAACTACTATCTATCTATTATCCTGAAGGGTTGCAATATGATCCGAAAGTATGGCATAGCTTTACAGCACCTTTCTTTATTCAGAAGTATCTGTGTCTGTATGATCATCGAACACTAAATGCAATCTATCATCATACATTAGGAGATGGCAAAAGTGATTATGATGCAATATTATACATTGCGGATAAGATTGAGCCATTGCGTGGATATGATGCATCCAAAGAATGGGAAGTATCCAGGATCAGCTTACAGAAAGGAGCACAATATGTGCTTCAGAAAGCAAAAGCATATATTTTAAAAACGGAGGGAAAAAATGTCTGAATTATTAGATATTATTGTGAATACGCTTGATGAAAAACAGGCAGAAGATATTGTTTCTATTGATATGAGAAACGTAACACCATTTACAGACTACTTTGTTGTATGTACGGCTAGAAACGTCAGACACGCTTCTTCACTTGCGGAATTCGTTGAACAGGAAGCAGAAAAGCATGGATATCCAACACGTATGAGAGAAGGGGAAAGAGAAAGTTCCTGGATCTTATTAGACTGTAATGAAGTTGTTGTACATATCTTTACAGAAGAAGCACGCCAGACATATCGTTTAGAAAGTCTTTGGGCCGATCTTCCTCAAGTATCTCATGAATCAAAACAAACCGTATCAATCTAAAATACGGTTTTTATTTTTTATATAGTTCATTTAGAATCAGCCAGTCTTCGACAGATTGTGTTGTTAATGGAGAATCATTTGTCCATTCCAGTTTGTTTTTGATGGTTAATGTACCATCATCTTCTTTTGTTACTGCTACAAGTGCAGGGAAGGCACTGACTTGCCACTCATCACTTAATTTTTTTGTTTCAAGATTTCGATCAATTTCTGTGATATCTACAAATTCAAATAATGAAGATAGAGATTTTCCTGTATTTTGTTCCACTTGAGAAAAAATCGTATCTTTTAAATAGACAGAGTTGTTATTGATGGAACTGTAGAAGAAGAGATAGTGTGTGTTCTGTGGACTGTTTTCGATATATGGCTTTAAAGAGTCGTAGGCAACATATGATGTTGTTTTATCTACAGCGTAATTATCTCTTGGTTCAAAGATACGATATGCGATGACGCAGCTAGAATAAATTACAAGCAGCGTTAAGAATGTAAATAATACTTTTTTCAACATACTAGCATTTTACCATGTATATCAATTCTTGAACAATTGAAAAAACATATCTATAATAAAAAAACTGAGGTTATGTATGAAATGGTATGAAATGAATTATGTGAATCATAGAGACTGGATTCTGGACAATCTAAATCTTTTGTCTTTAGATGCAAAAGAAGCCGTTGTTATTCTCATGATTGACTTTATGAATGAGCATCATCTGAAAACAACAATTGAAGATCTTGCGAAGAGAACAAACTTAACAAATGAAGAAATGAATGAAGTACTTTCTTTACTTTGTGCGAAAAAATATTTAGAAATCAAAGCAGCAAACAATGGTGATATTCGTTTTGTTTTAAATGGATTGTTTGAAACGGATGTTGCGCGTGATGAAAAGATTATTGATTCTTCATTGTTTGATTTATTTGAAAGTGAAATGGGAAGAACATTATCACAAAGAGAAATGCAGAAGATTGCTGAATGGAATCGTACAACAGATAAGAAAATGATTTTCTATGCATTACGTGAAGCAAGTGCATATCAGAAACTTTCTTTTTCCTATATTGATAAGATCTTGCAGGATTGGAAGAATAAAGGTTTAACATTGAAGCAGATTGATGAAGGTACATATTAATGGAAAGAATGAGTGTTGATGAGATTTTATCTCATTTAGATAGAATGTATCCTGATGCACATTGTGAATTGAATCATGCCAATGCCTACGAAATGGCAATTGCGGTTATTCTTTCTGCACAGACAACAGATGCTTCTGTAAATCAGGTAACACCAAAACTGTTTGAAAAATATCCGACAGTGGAATCTTTAGCAAATGCTGAACTCAAAGATGTGGAACAATGTATTTCTAGATTAGGCCTATATCATAATAAGGCACGTTCGATTGTGAATTTTGCCAAAGGTGTTGTTGAAAATTATGATGGTGTTGTTCCTGATACAATGGATGATCTTTTGACATTGAGTGGTGTTGGAAGAAAATGTGCCAATGTGATTCTTTCTGAATGTTATGGTATTCCGTCCCTCGCAGTAGATACACATGTAACGCGTGTATCGAAAAGGCTTGGTCTTGTATATCAGAAAGATGATGTGAATACAATTGAGAGAAAACTGAAGAGAAAAATACCAAAAGAAAGATGGATCAAAACTCATCATCAGATGATATTTTTTGGCAGATACTTATGTCAGGCACGCAGTCCTAAATGTGGACTTTGTCCATTTGTTGCCATCTGTCACGAAAAAAATAAGAATTTATAAAAAAGAAAGCTACTCACTAAATTGAAGTGAATAGCTTTTTATTTACTGTTGTCCATAATATTCAGCATCTCCATAGCCTAGAAGCATAATAAAGATTGGCTGAAAGAAGAATAATCCAAGACCAAACAATTGACTTTTTCCAAATGCTTTGGCGAGTTTTTGGGAAAAGATAAAGTTGATGACTAAAGTAACAAATGAGAATAGAACTGCGATAAATGTTTTATTTCCATTGTTGTTTCTAAAGCCGGCAATAAAATTGCTGAATGCTTCTATAATGAATGCTTCTGAATTCCACGCAATCTTGTATGTGAAATATTCGTTGACAACAGGAATCCATGCAAGCCATCCAGTAATACCTGCTTTTTGAAACAGTCGATACGCACCAAATGCATATAAAACATACCAAACGACACCAAATAACAATGTCAGAATAAATAATGTAACCGATAGAAAACTAGCAGTCAGTAAAGATAATAAAAGAATATAAAGAAACATATGATACCTCCCTGGATATGTGTATTATATATCATCGCATACAAAAAGTGAGCCGTAGTGGGCTCACTTCATGTGTTTTTAGTCCTCGTGTTCTGGCTGCTCTGTCTGTTCTGGAGCAGGAGAAGGATCAGGTGTTTGTGTTGGTTCGACAGTTGGTGTCGGTGTTGGATTTGGATCTTCACCAGTTTTTACTTCCTGGCAGATTTCACCAGAAGTATCACTTGTCTTTTCATATCCATAATAACCACAGACACGATATGTCTTGCCATATGTAATTCCAGGAACAGTTTGTGTAGAAGATGGACCTTCAGAAGTGATTTCTCCTAAGGTTGCACCATTTTCTTCAATACGTGCCTTATAGATAACACGTCCTGTAATCCAGGAAGGTGAGAATGTTTCTTCATTTGTATCCGCAACTTCCAGCTTGCTTGAATCTGGATAATCAGCCCAGTTGAATGTAATGTTCAATCCATCTGCAGTCGCAGAGAATGAAGAAATATTGTCCAATGGATCCGCTGTAATATTGAATTCGCCAAGTTTAGAGAATTCTTTCTTGATTAAACCTGTAGTGATATATTCTTCAGGTGTATTTTCATTTGGTGCAACGTAAGGGAAGATACCCTTAACATGTGTGATAGAAACAACATCTTCAGGCTGCTGTACGGCTTCTGGAGAAGAATCTCTTTGTAGAACATCCATCATTTCAGAACAGATATGACCAGGAATATTCATTAATGCACGTGCTGTATTGAAGTATGTTGCCTGTCCAGCTTCAGCTTTTTCCCAGCCGACCCATACAGCTGTTGTATATTCTGTTGTTTCCGCAACCATCCATTTATCTTTCATGGCACCAAGTGGAATACCATATTGCAGACCATCCGTACCCCAGTCAGTTGTACCTGTTTTTGCATATGTTGTGTAGTTTCTCTTTAAGATCTGCATGTAGTTGTAGATTCCGGAGCTTACACAATATTCCATTAATGTACTTGTCAGATACGCACTTGCTTCGGATAACACCTTTGTAGGTGTGTATTCTGGAATAAAGTCATCTTGATTGCCACTGCGGTATACGACTTTAGTGATTGTATGTGGCGTAATATAATTACCACCATTCATTAAGACAGCATGTGCAGCCATTAATTCTTTTGCGCTGCATGTATATGCATTACCACCAATTGCAAATGAGATATCAAATAGTGATGGATCAAATGTTGAGAAGTGTAATGCTTTTAAATAATCTGTAATCGTTTTGACACCTTTTTCATCAATGACAGCCTGCATTGTCTGAATGGCAGGAGTATTCAAAGATTTAGCAACTGCTTCTTTGAGA
Source organism: uncultured Bulleidia sp. (assembly GCA_934725105.1). Classification (GTDB taxonomy): domain Bacteria; phylum Bacillota_I; class Bacilli_A; order Erysipelotrichales; family Erysipelotrichaceae; genus Bulleidia. Next base: position 12,114 of record CAKVBD010000005.1, read on the forward strand.
TCAACTCTACCATTATATTGACCGTTGGCGTTTTTGAATGTCCAGTTACCATACGTAACAGCTTTATCGACGAGTTCATGTGTTGTAGCCCATCCAAGATATTCAAATGCAAGAGCGTAATCTAAGAAAGGTTTTACCGCAGAACCAGGCTGCTTATACTGGTTTGTAGCATGGTTCAATAACATAGAACCACCTTGAGAATAGTTTCTGCCACCACCAATGGCGACAATTTCACCCGTCTGGTTATTTTCAGAAATGACACCAGCTTCCATGAGGTCATCAGAGAAAGTAACATTTGGATTGTTGCCAGCTAAGATATCTTCCACTGCAGATTGTGCAACGGGATCCATTGCTGTGTGAATTTCCATAGAAACGTTCATTGGATCTTGTCCAGTGATTTCCTGTGCTTCCTTGATTGCTTCATCAATGTATGCTTGATATTGATAGTTCGTATCAGTGAGTGTTGATTTTGGATCAATGAGAAGATCTTCTACCTTAATGCTTTTTGCTAAAGCGTATTCTTTATCAGAAATATATCCATGACGCTTCATCATCGCAAGAACTGTATTTCTTCTGTCTGTTGCGTGATCGAGGTAGTTATGTGGATCATAGTAGTAAGGGGAGTTAACAACACCTGCAAGTAAGGCACATTCTGAAGTATTTAATTCAGAAACAGATTTGCCAAAATATTGCTGTGCGGCTTTCTGCACACCACGGATATTACCGACACCACCAAAGTTCATCTTGTTTAGATATAACTGGAAGATTTCTTTCTTTGTAGACTGCTTTTCAAGCTTCAATGCAAGATCAATCTGCTGGATCTTGTATTCAATATCTGCAGTTTTAGAAATTCCTTTATCATCATTCTGGAAGTATGTCAGTTTGACAAGCTGCATTGTAAATGTTGAACCACCTTGACGATTTCCATGAAGCAATGTATTGACCATGGACATCGCAAAACGAGGAATATCGAAACCGTTATGCTTGAAGTAACGAGAGTCTTCAATCGATAAGAATGCATCTACAAGAGCTTCAGGGAATTGATCGTAGTCAACGTTTTCTCTCAGCTGTGTACCAACGTCAGCAATCTGATTTCCATCCTTGTCATAAATCAGCGTGGATTCCTGTGAGAAAAAATCATCTCTGTTTAATTCAGGTTCATCTTTCAGCATTGTTTCTAGACCGACAATACCAATTGTTCCAAAAACGAGTTCGAATCCAACCAGGATTGCTAATAGTAATGTTACAAATCGTAATCCATGAAATTTTCTTTTTCCATTGGCAGGTTTTTTATTCACTTTATTCTTTTTCTTTTGAAATGACATTTGTTACCTCCTCATTTTTAAAGTAAAGACGATCTACGACTTCAAGATAATCAACAGGTCTTCCATAGTAGCTTTGAATGGAATGACCATGCGTCATGATCCATTTATATGGAATTGATTTTCTTTCAATTCCATGAATATAATCTATCATTTCCTGTGCATCAACTAGATACGTTAAGTTATGATACGTTAAGCGAAATATAACGAAGCAGATACCACCATGCTTACGACAATTTTCAAGATGCGTAATCTGGTGAGGATGAATATAAGAGAGGGAGAAAGCAGTTTTGCTTTGACACTCCTTTGCTTCAAAATCAATGTATTTTCCACGATACACACCGTTGTAGTCGGTGGTTGATGGAGTTTTGAAATAAGCTTCTGTGATTTTTGCGGCAGATCGCATTGGATAATCAACCTTTACAATCTGTACCGGTGTCGGTTTTTTATGTATCACAGCACGATCCATATCCAGATAATACTGATTCGTAGTATTGATATCTTTTTCAAGATTCATACCACGATCACCGAATCTTGCGGGTGCATGTGTCCATGCTGTTTTCTTTCCGTTTGGGTAATTTATCATAAGCCTAAATCAACATAAATCATTATACCTTTGTTCACAAAAATTAGAAAGCCATATTGCGTTTGTTTCATTTGAATGTAATAATTATATGGATAGGAGGTATTGAAATGGCTGGAAAACTTAACTTAGATCCACAAGGAATCGTTGATAAAGAATTTGATATTGATTTTAAAGGATACAATCCAGATCAAGTCGATCATATGCTCGATCTTGTCATCCAGGACTATCAGACATATCAAAATCTCTTAGAAGAAATGGATCGTAAATTGTCTGATCTTGAAAGAACAAATGCTTCATTACGTGCAAAACTGATTGAAGTTGAAGGAAAACAAAGAGCTTCTCAAGATGCGAATCCTATTTTAACAAACGGTTCTTCTCAAGTAGATATTCTGAAACGTTTATCTAGACTGGAAGCTGAAGTTTTTAACAAGCAATAACATACGTGAGGCAGCCGCTAGTATTTTCTAGAGGAAAGTCCATGCTCGCACGATCTGCGATGGTCGTAGTGTTTGTGCTGGTCCAATCAATAAGGCCAGGCACCAATTGGTGACGGCGGAGAAAGAGCCTAAGGACATTGTCTATGGCCGATTCCCTTAAGGTGTCACAGTGACGAAGTCTTAGTGGAAACATTAAGAGTGGAACGAGATAAACCCCGCAAGCGAGAAACCCAAATTTGGTAGGGGAATCATCAAGAGCGAAATGAAGTTCAAGATGGGTGTAGTAATACACAGATAAATGACTGCCGCCTTGTTTTACAAGGAACAGAACATGGCTTATGATCGTATGCGATTGAGCGAGAGAGTATTCACTCTCTCGTTTTGTTTTTTGTGTGTTATACTTTTATAGCTGTTAAAAGGAGATAGAGTATGAATTTACCTAATAAATTAACAATATTTAGAATTATTTTGATTCCAGTGATTATTCTTGTGTATTTATTCCCATATGAATCTTTTGGAATCGTACCAGCCTGCTTCAATATTGGCGGTATTGATCTTTCTATCATTCAGGTAATTGCTTTAGTCATTTATGTTGTTGCGGCAATTACGGATGCATTGGATGGAAACATTGCACGTTCTCGTAATTTAATCACAACATTTGGAAAGTTTGCTGATCCAATTGCGGATAAGCTTCTTACAACAACAATGTTCTTGTTATTTGTATCTCAGGGAATCATTCCTGTTGTACCAGTCATTATTATGATTGCTAGAGATACGGTTGTTGATGGATGCAGAATGATGGCAGCAAGCAATGGTAAGGTTGTTGCGGCTGGAATGATGGGAAAATTGAAGACTGTTTTCCAGATGATCACAGTTGCATTGATCTTATTGAACAATCTTCCATTTGCATTATTGAACTTGCCAGTGAGCGATATTATGCTATGGCTCAGTGCACTTGTTTCTTTCGTTTCTGGTGTTCAATATTTCAACCAGATGAAAGATGACATTATGGAATCTATTTAAAATCTTATAAGTTTTTTTGGAATTCCTCAAAAATACGTGAATATAGTATTAAGGAGAAAAAAACATGGCTACAAAAGACAAAAAATCTGAAGTATTGACAGATGAAAAAAAAGATCAGCTTTTGAATGATGCTTTAAAGGCAATTGAAAAAGAATATGGAAAAGGTTCTATCATGAAGTTAGGTGATAGAGCTGCAGTATCTGTAGATGCGATTCCAAGTGGCTCTTTAGCATTAGATAAGGCTTTAGGCATTGGTGGATATCCAAAGGGAAGAATCATTGAAATCTTTGGACCGGAATCCAGTGGTAAAACAACACTTGCTTTACATGCAATTGCGGAATGTCAAAAGCAGGGTGGCAGATGTGCATTTATTGATGCTGAAAATGCCATTGATCCAGTATATGCAAAACATTTAGGTGTTGATATTGATGAATTGATTCTATCGCAGCCAGATTCTGGTGAACAGGCTTTAGATATCACAGAATTATTGATCAAGTCTGGTGCAATTGATCTTGTTGTAGTGGACAGTGTTGCGGCACTTGTTCCACAGGCAGAATTAGATGGTGAAATGGGAGATGCTTCTGTAGGTTTACAGGCACGTCTGATGTCCAAGGCAATGCGAAAGCTTGCTGGTGTTATGAACCATTCCAATACAACAGCGATCTTTATTAACCAGTTAAGAGAAAAAGTTGGTGTGATGTTTGGAAATCCTGAAACAACACCTGGCGGTAGAGCGTTAAAATTCTATTCTTCAGTTCGTCTAGATGTTAGAAGAAGTGAAACATTGAAAAATGGTGCAGATGCTTATGGTAACGTTACAAAGATCAAAGTTGTGAAGAATAAGGTTGCACCACCATTCAAGACAGCTACAGTTAACATTATCTATGGAGAAGGTATTTCTCATTCTGATGAATTAATTAATCTCGCAGTTGAAAATGACATCATTGAAAAAGCTGGTGCATGGTTCTCTTATGAAGGAGAAAAGATTGGCCAGGGTATCAATTCTGTTAGAGAATATCTGAAAACACATCCTGAATTTGAAGAAAAGGTAACTGCACAGCTCAAAGCTGTTATGTATCCTGAAGAAGAAAGTGAACAGGCATAATATGTAAGAAGCATCCATGTGATGCTTCTTTTTGGTATAATAATGCAGATGAACTACATAGAAATGAATCAACAGTTTCAAAAGCATAAGAAAGTGATTGTGACAGTGAATCAATGGGTTACATACGTTTTTTATATGTTATATCCATTGGCTTTGTTGTATTTATTTTTGAATAGAAAAGAATTACTTTTGAAAAGTATTCTTGTGCCTGGATGCAGTTTTGTTCTTCTTTCTTTTATCCGTAAAAAAATTGCACGCAAAAGACCATATGAAGTCTATGACTTTAAACCAGTCATTGAAAAAGAAACAAAAGCAAACTCTATGCCGTCTAGACATGTATTTTCTGCATGTCTGATAGCAATGGTTTATTTACAGATCAATACAGTATTCGGATGTATTTTATTGCTGCTTGCGCTTATCAGTGCAGTATTACGCGTTGTTGGCGGGGTACATTTTGTAAGTGATGTTGTGATTGGCTATATTGCAGGAATTGTTTGTGGTATTTTGCTTTTTTTATAGGTGAAGGCTCATATATTTATCAATAGCTGAATATGATATTGACCATCCACATATTCTTGTAATGTTCCATGGTGTTTATTGATTAGATCATTCATGGAATGAATATATGCAAGATCTTGTTTTTTTGAGGATTTCTGAATTGTGATTTCAAGAAAGAGTTTATTCTCTTGTTGTGAACATTTTATTACCATATATTTTCTTAAAAAATTTTCATATATGTTTTCTATAGCATTGTCTATGAAATGAGAGAGTAATAGACAAAAATCAATAAATTCTTTTGAAGTATTTTTTTTGACATGCATTGAGATGTTAAATTGAATATCATAATATTTCTTAACTTCATATTGGAGTAAAGCATTCATATAAATATTAGTGCTGTAATTTGGAATTGTGTTAATTTCGATTTTATCAGTCGCTGAAGAAATATATTGTAAAGCATCTGCGATTTGATCATGTTCCAGCATAGAATGAATCACAGATAGATCGTGAATAAAATCATGCTTTTGTTGAGAAATGTTTTCTGTCTGTGCCAATGTGAATTCATATTGATTATGTGCTAGTTTTAAGATTTCTTCCTGTTCTTTCATCTGTTTTATAATAATGTCCTGTTTCTGATTCTGAAAAAATAAATATGAAATAATACAAACGATTACACATATTACGATAGATACAAGAAAGTAAAATACTGTCATTGTTTCAACTTGAGAGGCAATGAGAATGAAACTTGTTCCTGCGATGATCATATTAAATATACAATGAATTGCGATTTCCTTGCTTGAATCATCATGATCACTTTGTAGAATCAATGAAAATAGAATCTGTACAATTGGAGCAAGAATAGATTCATTGATAGATAAATCATGAGTAAAATAATTAAGTCCATGCACGCTATATTTTAAACTGCAAAGAAATAAAATCTTAGAAGAAAATTCCAATAATTGAATAGGATTTTGCTTTTGTTGTCCAAGGTAAAATACTACAGAAAATGTAATCGTAATAAGAATTGTCTCTATAAGAATTGGAAGCTGAAAATATGAAATGATGAATGATGCAAATAGAATCAGAAATAAAAATCCAGAATGTATTTTTCTTTGTCCATTAATATTTCTAAAACACAACATAATGTAAAGAAAACACCATGTTCCAGTTTGAATGAGTATGTCTTTCATGGATAATCCTCCGCGTTATTGTGAATATAATCCAGTTTTTTTAACCAGATATAGAAATAATGAATAAAAGGATAGAATAGGGGTAAGTATTAATACAAAAAACTCTGAACTTACCGTAATTATAGAATTGTTGAAAACATTGAATGACAGAAATAAGCAAATAAAATCAATACTCCAATAGAATAATAAATCTTTCGTTTTTTCTTTTCGAATCACAGCATAAATGATTGTTTGTGTAATGTTATGATTCTTTTTGTGAAATTGAACAACAAGGAAAGAAAGTAAAGCCCAGCCGAGTGGATCTAGAAGTAAACCATAGATTATAAAATCTAAAAAATAGCGGAACAAATCATCTGAAATGTTATTTTCAGTCATAAACAATATTTGATGTTTTGCAAGAAACAATAAGACAAATAGTGTGAAGACACCAAATGCTAAACTGGCAATGATAATTATTTGCAATAAATATTTTTTATTCATAAGAAACCTTCTTTCTTGATTCCAATATAGGAAGAAAGAATTCATAAGACAATGATGCATGTCTAATCGATGCTGTTTTTGTCTAAATGTTATGTAAGATTTTTTGTAGATATTCATGAAATGCTTTCTGTTTTCTTCGTATACTAACGTATTCTATAGATTGATTATCTAGTGTGATTTTCGAATCATTGAATTCTGAGATATGTTTGTAATTAACCATGATTGATCGATCAATCCATATCATAGAGTCTTTACTTTGTTCATAGATGCATTTTAAATTTGTATCAAATATACGAATGGTTGAAGAATGAAGATACAGAAATATTTTTCTGTTTTCACGTGTAATTTTATAAATTGAAGACAATGGGATGTTTTGTGGGCCATGCATAGTTTTGACACAAATATATTTTTCAGTGTATTGATGAATCAATTTTGTTAAAACATTTTGAATTGTATTGTCATCATCACTTTTGACAATATATCCAATAACGTTTTGTGCGAATGCTTCCTGCATTCGATCAGAAATTGCTGAGATATAAATGATGTATTTTGTTAGACTTCTACATTTTACAGATTCGTATATTCCATCTTCCTTGTCTAGTTCAATATCAAGTAAAAGAAAATCACAACTGTTATTAGAAGCTAAAAAAGAAGTAATGCTGTGATAAGTATGTATTTCTGCATTGCTTTGTATTTGCTTAAGGATTTTTATGATTCTATTCGTATCGAATACTGAATTATCAATAATTGCAATTTTTACCATAATATCTTTTCATTATTTTGACTCATGAATCGGTAATGTGCAACAAAAAATAAATTGAGAAGAAATTCATACGACAGACGCAACGAATTTCTAGAGTTTAAACTGTAATCGCTTGTGAAAAAGTGTCAATAATTGTATAATTACAGATGGGAGAATTTCTCAAATCACACGCAATATGGAGGACATAAATATGGCACAGATCATAATTGCTGTGATTGCAGGTATTGTTGTAGGCGTAATCCTAATGTGGATTGCTGGAAAAATGGGCCTGGATCGTAATAAAGAAAAGAGCCAGGGCATTATTGATGAAGCAAATTCCAAAGCGGAGACAATGATCCGTCAGGCAAATCTCGATGGTAAGCAGCAAGTTTATGAAATGAAGCTGCAGGCAGAAAAGGAAATCAAGGATCAGAAAGATAAGATTCAATTAACAGAAAATACTCTTCTGCGTCGAGAAGATAGTTTGAATTTCCGCGAAGAGAACTTAAGAACACAGGAATCTAAACTAACGGATAAAGAAAAACTCGTTGACAGCAAGCTTGCTAATCTCAGTAAAAAAGAAGATGAATTGCAGGAAAAGATTGATAATCAGGTATGTGTACTAGAACAGGTTGCACATTTATCTCAAGAAGATGCAAAGAAAGAGTTGATGGAACTTGTTGAAAAGAAGACAGAAAGTGAAATCGCTACTTACTTGCGTGATCGTCAGGAAGAAGCAGAAACAACTGCTTCTGATTATGCTAGAAATGCAATTGCATTAGCTATTCAAAGATATTCACAGGACGAAGTTATTGAAAGAACAGTTTCTACAGTGACACTTCCAAGTGAAGAAATGAAGGGTAGAATCATTGGTAGAGAAGGCAGAAACATCCGTGCAATTGAACAGGCAACAGGTGTGGATCTGATTATCGATGATACACCAGATGTTATTACAGTCAGCTGTTTCGATCCAATTCGTAGAGAAATCGCAAGACAGTCTCTTGAGATTTTGATGAAGGATGGAAGAATTCAGCCAGGACGTATTGAAGAAGTTATTAACAAGGTAACAAAAGAACTGGATGAAACAATCTTCAAGATTGGTAATGAAACAGTTTACAAGTTAGGTATCGGTAAAATGAATCGTGAATTGATCCGTCTTGTTGGTCGTTTACGTTTCCGTTACAGCTATGGTCAGAATGGACTTGAACATTCTATCGAAGTTGCAAATTTTGCGGGTATGATGGCTGCTGAGCTTGGATTGAACCAGGTTTTAGCAAAGCGTGCAGGTTTATTGCATGATATTGGTAAAGCAGTGGATTTTGAACAAGAAGGAAGCCATGTTGAACTTGGTGCTAAGTTTGCTAAGAAATATGGTGAAAACCCTATTATTATCAATGCAATCGAATCTCACCATGGAGATACAGAAGCAACAGATATCATTGCAGTACTTGTTGCTGCAGCAGATACAATTTCTGCAGCTAGACCTGGAGCTCGTTATGAATCCATGGAAGGCTATATTGAGCGTCTAGAAAATCTTGAAAAGATTGCTACAAGCTTCGATGGTGTTGAAAAAGCATTCGCAATCCAGGCTGGTAGAGAAATCAGAATCATGGTTCAGCCAGAAAAGATTGATGATATTACTATGGTCAAGGTTGCTCATGATATTCGTGAAAAGATTGAAAATGAATTAACTTATCCTGGTCAGATCAAAGTGACTTTGATTCGTGAAGTTCGTGTTCAAGAATTAGCTAAGTAATCAGTAAATTGACATCTCTTTGATGGAGATGTCTTTCTTTTGCTTCAAAGTTAGTTTTTGCTAACTTTTGCATTTTTTTCACAAGTTAGTTGTCGGAAAAAATCATGGGTGCTATAATCTTTCAAAGAAGGAGGAACATTATGCCAGTAACAGTTGATAAGGATACTTGCATCGGTTGTGGTGCTTGTGTAGGTGTATGCCCAGTTTCTGCACTATCTTTAGATGATGAAGGTAAGTCCAGTTGTGACGAAAGCGTATGCATTTCTTGCCTCTCTTGTGTAGGAGCTTGCCCAGTTTCTGCAATTTCTGAGAAGTAAGGGAAATAAAAAAACCAGTTTTTACTGGTTTTTTTATATTCTTCTGCATGTTTCTGATATAATACTTACTCACGGAGAATAACTATGAATAAAGATTATCAATTACCAAGTCAAAAAGACGCAGCGAAAAGAAGCAGAAATGAAGTTGAAATAGAATATGGTCTTTTCTCTATGAATGACCAGTTAGAAGAATTAGGAAAAAATAAAAAATACTATATTCGTACATATGGCTGTCAGGCTAACGTTAGAGATGGCGAAAGTATTGCGGGTATGATGGAAGTCATGGGCTTTACAAATACAGAAGATACGGCAGAAGCTGATGTATTGATTTTTAATACGTGTGCAGTGAGAAGAGCTGCAGAAGAACATGTATTAGGTGAAATCGGTATGCTGAAGGGATTGAAAAATGAAAATCCTGATCGTATTTTCTGCGTATGTGGATGTATGGCACAGGAAGAAAGTGTTGTACAGGAAATTTTGAAGAGCTATCCTCAGGTAGATCTGATTTTTGGTACACATAATATTTATCGTTTACCAGATCTATTGAAGGAAGTTATGACAACAAAGAAAAGAAAGGTTGAAGTACTTTCTGAAGAAGGAAGAATCATTGAAAATCTTCCTGTTAAGCGTACACAGAATGTGAAGGGATATGTAGATATTATGTATGGATGCAATAAGTTCTGTACATACTGTATTGTTCCTTATACACGTGGAAAAGAAAGAAGCAGAAGAATGTCTGACATCATTCGTGAAGTGAAGCAGCTCATTCAAAATGGTGGTAAAGAAGTTATTCTTTTAGGTCAGAATGTGAATGCATATGGCAAAGATCTTGGTATGGATGATGGATTTACGGATCTATTGATTGCGGTAGCAGAAACAGGAATTGAAAGAATTCGTTTCTATTCTTCTTCTCCTAGAGACTATTCTGAAAGTACAATTCAGGCGATGCTGGATCATCCAAATATTATGCCAGCCCTCCATTTGCCAGTACAGTCTGGTTCAAATGAAGTATTAAGACGTATGGCAAGAGGATATACAATTGAACAATATAAGGAAGTATTTGACCGTTTGAAAAATAAGATTCCAAACATTACATTTACAACTGATTTGATTGTTGGCTTCCCTCAAGAAACTGATGAAGAATTCCGCGATACAATTGCACTTGTTGACTATTGTAAGTTTGATGGTGCTTTCTCTTTCATGTATTCACCACGTGAAGGAACACCAGCTGCACGTATGGATGGTCAAATTGATGCTGCAGTGAAAAAAGAAAGACTGCATGAACTTAATGAACATATTAATCATTGGGCAAGGGAAAACAATCAGAAATACTTACATAAGACAGTGAAGGTTTTATGTGAAGGAAGAAGCAAGAAAAACGATGCGGTGTATTCTGGATATTCTGAAGAGAATAAGCTTGTCAATTTTACAGGTCCAGAAGGATTGGAAAACCAAATTGTTGAAGTTGAAATTACAGAAGTGCGCAGCTTCTCTTTGAATGGGAAAGCATTGTGATAAAAACGTCTTTGTTTTATAATGGTGACGTAAAAATGAACATTGAAAAATAATTGGAGGAAAGATATGAGTAGAGTACGAATTTTTGCTCTCGGTGGTCTGGACGAAGATGGAAAAAACATGTATATCATCGAAAATAATGATGATATCTTTGTTTTGGAATGTGGTTTGAAATATCCAGATGCAGATCAGCTTGGAATTGAAATGATTATTCCTGATTTTACTTATTTAATCAATAATAAAGATCGTGTCAAAGGCTTGTTTATTACACATGGTCATGAAGATGTGATTGCAGCTTTACCGATGCTTTTAAAGCAGGTCCCTGATATTCCTGTATATATGGCTCCATTAACTGCATTGATGTTTGAAAGACGTGCAAAGCAGTATGGCTTAGGAAAGCTGAATATTCATAGAGTTAGAAGAAACAGTACATTCAAGATTGGAAAGACTGAAATCAAGACATTTGGAACAACACAGTCTATTGCGGATGGTTTTGGTGTTGCAATCAAAACAAGTGATGGATATATTGTGTACACTTCTGAATTTATTGTTGACTATGATATTAAAAATGAAGCATTCTCAACAGATATTACAAATATTACAGATCTAGGACATGATGGTGTATTGGCTTTATTGTGTGAATCTGTTGGTTCAAATCGACCTGGTCATTCTGCACCTTCTCATCGTATTACGGATGTCATTGATCCATATTTTGAAGATGCAAAGGGTAGAATTCTAGTTACTGTATACAATCAGAATATCTATCGTGTCATTGAAATCATTGAACTTGCGAATAAATACAATCGTAAGATCATGATCTATGATGATGAACTGCGTAAGTTAATGAATGATATGGCAAAGCTTGGCTATTATCATATCCCTGCAGGCTTAGAAGTATCTAAGGATTCTTTCAGCAATGATATGGAAAATATCGTTATTATCGTTGCGGGAACTGGTTCTACGATCTTCAATAAAGTACATAAGATTGCAACAAAGGAAGATGCATTGATTGAAATGCATAAGACAGATACAGTCATTATTACATCTCCTGCAGTACCAGGTACTGAAAGATATGAAGCAGGCATGGAAGATGATTTGTATAGAGAAACTGATCGTGTAGAAGCAGTGGATACAAAACGTGCATTCTCTATGCATGCATCCATTGAAGATATCAAGATGATGGTGTATCTCATGCATCCAAAATACTTTATGCCTGTTAAAGGGGAATATAGACAGTTGATTTCTAATGCAAATATTGCTTTAGATATGGGATATAGTGCCGCAAATATCATTGTTATGGACAATGGTCAGGTTGCTACTTTTGAAGATGGCAAGATTCAGAAGAATTTTGATTCTGTGGATGTTGGTGATGTTATGATCGATGGTGGCGATTCCCTGGATGCAACGGGTATGGTCATTAAAGATCGTGAAACTTTAAGTACAGATGGTGCTATTATTATTGGTATTGTTGTGAATCATGCAACAAAGGAAATTATTGGCGGACCAGATGTACAGTCTAGAGGTGTTATCTATCTGAAAGATGCTGATTATATTGTGAAGCAGATTGGTGTCTTGATGGAAAATACGATTAACGAGGCAGTGAAAGAAAATCGCTATGATAATATGTCAGTACGTTCAGAAGCAAGAGAAAAGATTGCACGCTACGTATTGCATGAAACTGGAAAGAGACCAATGATCCTTCCAGCAATCATAGAGATCAATACAAAAGATTAAGAGGGAATTGTGGCTAGAAAAACAAAAGCACAGTTAAAAAGAGAAAGAGATAGAGAAATCAAGCAATGGATCACAGTTGTGATCCTTTTCGCATTGATGATCATTGGATTAATGAAATCTGGTGTTGTTGGTTTGTTTCTGTTTAATCTGCAAAGATATTTGCTTGGGTTCTTATTCTGGGTCATTCTAGGTTCATTTATTATCATGATTCTGATGAATGTCATGAACCGTCATCATGAAAATGATGATGTGAATCCAGTACCATTTATTCTTGTAGATTGTGCAATCTTATTGATTTGTTCCTACATTTCAACACAGGATACTGGTATTCCAGTATTTATGCAATACATTGTTCATATTGCAGATTACTTCACAACGAGTGATGTCGTGATTGGCGGAGGTATGATTGGTTCTTTGCTTTATGCCATCTCTTCCATGTTATTTGGAAGAATTGGTGTAGTGATCGTCATACTTGTTCTTTTGATTATTTCAATGTTATTGATTGTTTCTTTAGATGTTTACAAGAAAGCGTTCTATACGATTTTTGAATTCTTTAAAACACCAGAAAGAGAAGAAGAGGAAGAAGCTGTTGTTGAACAACCAGTGGAAGAAGCAAAACCAAAAAATCTTTGGATCATGCTGGAAGAACATAAAGAAAAAAAAGAAGCAAAGAAAGCATTGCTTGGTTCAATCAATGTTGATGAAAATGTTGAAAGTAAAGATACAACAGATATATTGACAGAAGAAAAGAAAGAAGAACCGCATATTACAAAGTTAATTAATATTACAGCAGATCGTGATACGGAAGAAATTCCTGTTGTCTCCATTCCTGGAAAAACGATTTCTTCTGAAAAGTCTGTATTTATCAATGTTGATGATCTGCAGGATTCCTATGAGAATTTTGAAGAAGATGAGCCACAGGAAGATTTTGAAAAGACAGCTGAGTTGAACTTTGATGAACCAGAACAGGAAGAAATGCAGGAAATTGACGCTGTAGATGAAATTCATGCTGAAGATGAGGTTGATGAAGCACAGCCACAGGAAACCGCAAAGAAACCAGAAGTCAAGCTTTCTAAAAAGCCATATAAGATTCCGAATGCAAGAATGATTTCTCAAATGCTGGATCCTTTACCTTCTAAGGATGCCAATATGGATAATGAAATTGCCGCAAAAGAGAAGGGTGAGTTATTGATCAATATTCTGCATAACTTTGATATTGAAGCACAGTTGATTGATACACATATTGGTCCATCTGTTACGCAGTTTGAAATCAAACCAGATGCAAGTGTGAAAGTATCTAAGATCTTATCTCTTGCGGATAATATCAAAATGGCTCTTGCTGCAAAAGACGTTCGTATTGAAGCACCAATTCCTGGAAGAAATGCGGTTGGTATTGAAATTCCGAATGTAAAGAGTACACCAGTTAAACTAAGAGAAATTATTTCAAATGTCAGTGAAAAAGATAAGAAACAGCCATTGCTGTTCTTTGTTGGTAAAGATCTATTAGGACAGACAGTAACATGTCGCTTGGATAAAATGCCGCATTTACTGATTGCTGGTGCAACGGGTTCTGGTAAATCTGTATGTATGAATGCAATCATTACATCTTTACTGTTAAGAACAGATCCAGAAGATGTCAAAATGCTGCTTGTGGATCCTAAAAAGGTTGAATTTACACCATATTCAAGAATTCCACATTTGATTGGTCCAGTTATCAATGATCCAAATCAGGCAAACAATGCTTTAAAGGCAATTGTTCAGATCATGGATGAAAGATATAACATATTCGCTGCTGCTGGTGTTAGAAACATTGAAGTATTCAATGAAAAAGTCAGACAGCAGAATGGTGCAAAGAATCCTGATGGATCTCCATGTCCTAAGAAGATGCCTTATATCGTTGTTATTATTGATGAGTTGGCTGATTTGATGGCAGTTGCTGGAAAAGATGTTGAACAGTCTATTCAAAGAATTACACAGCTGGCACGTGCAGCTGGTATCCATTTGATTGTAGCAACACAGCGTCCATCTGTAGATGTTATTACAGGTATTATCAAAGCAAACATTCCTTCCAGAATTGCATTTGCGGTTTCTTCTGGAACAGATTCAAGAACAATTCTAGATCACGCTGGTGCAGAAAGATTGCTTGGGAATGGTGATATGCTGTATATGCCAATTGGTGCAAGTTCTGCAATGCGTACACAAGGTGTATTTGTTACAGATGATGAAGTACAGAACATTACAAACTATGTATCCCAATGGTCACCAATGTATAACGATAAGTTTGTTCTTCTAGAAGGTATCAATGAAGGCAGCGGTATTGGTGGTGTAGCAACAATTAATGATGACCCATTATTTAAGGAAGTCAAAGAATATGTCGTAGAGGCACAGAAAGCTTCCACATCTCTTCTACAAAGAAGATTTGGCATTGGATATAATCGTGCAGCAAGAATGATTGATGCACTGGAAGAAGCTGGTGTAATTGGTCCTGCACAAGGCTCAAAACCTAGAGATGTATACTTAAAACCAGAAGATTTGGGTTTAGATCAGGAAGATTTCTAGTAAAGCCTTTACAAGTTAGAAATATATGTTATATTATTGATGATAAATTTCAGGGCAGGGCGTAATTCCCGACCGGCGGTAAACTCCGCGAGCCGAAAGGTTGAGCTAGTGAAATTCTGGCAGCGACAGTAAAGTCTGGATGGAAGAGATTTTTATCTTTTGCTTTTAACAAGTTTTTTACCCGGAGTTTATCTTATAAACCCCGGTTTTTTGTTTAGAGGGGTTTTGGAGGTAGACAAAAAATGACAACAGTTTCAAAAACAAAAAGTAGTTTCCTATCAACACGCTACATCGCAGTAACAGCAATCCTTTCTTCATTGGCATTTGTATTACAGTTAATTGAAGTACCTTTACCAATGATCATGCCAACATTCATCAAGTTTGACTTATCTGACTTGCCAGCATTGATTGGTGCATTCTCTATGGGACCTGTATGTGGTGTTCTTGTTGAATTCTTAAAGAATTTATTACACGCAATCTTATCTTCTCATTCCTTTGGTGTTGGTGAACTTTCCAACTTTATCTTAGGTGCAGTGTTTGTTGGTATTTCTGGTTTATACTACAAATCCCATAAGACAAAGAAGGGTGCAGTTGTTGGATCTATCATCGGTGCATTTGTAATGGCTGCAGTTTCCTTCCCATCTAACTTATATGTTGTATATCCTGTATACTATAACTTCATGCCAAAAGAAACAATTATTCAGGCATATCAGATGATCTTCCCAGCAGTTGACTCTATTGAAAAATGTTTATTGATCTTCAACGTTCCATTTACATTTGTTAAGGGATTGATCAACGTATTGATTACAGTATTTGTTTACAAGAAGATTTCTCCAATTATTCATGGAGTAAAGTAAGAAATTCATTCGTTCCCCCTCGAATGATTGCTCGTTATGTTATGAAGCATAACGAGTTTTTATATGCTATAATTAAGTGAATTTACGGAGTGAAATATGGCTACTTTATCACGTACTAAGAAATATCAGGATTTAAGAAATCGTCTGCAGCATGATACAAATGCAGACGCGTTATCAACAAATGATCTATCAAGATTTCAAAAAAGATTAAATGAGATCGATTCTCAGAATTTTTCATATACAGAAAATGCTTCCAGTGATTCTCACAATGCAGAACATGCAAGAAACTTGAATACACAACAGCAGGCACAGCAACCATTGCGTCGACACAAGCAGACACAAGATAAAGATCCATTTGCGAATGTATCTTTTTCAGCAAATGAAAATAACGATGTTACTTTTGATAATGATTATCTAGATCAGTATATTCGTGAAGTGAAACAGTACAATATTGATCAGGGAAATGCTGCAAGTGAGAATACTTCTTTAAATATCTTAAAACAGATTGAAAGAAACAATTCTGCTACACCAAAAAAACCATATCCTTCTTCAAATTCACACACAGCTGATATTCCATTTCTTTCTAGCCAATCATCATCTTCTAATCGTTATTCACAGGATGTGAAGCAATCATCATCTTCACAAGAAGATACACAGCCTACACAGGCGATGTCAAAAGAAGATATTATGCAGGAAGTACAGAATCTTGTGAATGGAACATCATCTTCATATACACAACCACAGCCAGAAGAGCCATCTTCTCCATTTGTGAATGACTATGAATCCAAAAATGATTCCTTTATGTCTACAGATACATTTAATCGTCGTTTAGAAGCAGATCGTACAACACGTCAGCAATTGCTAAATGAAACAACACAAATGAGAGCACAGTTAGATGATTATGAAGATAATCTATCAGAAGTGTCTGATAAGATGAGACAGACAAATCGTATTTTAAATATTGTATTAGTGATCTTGATTATTGCTTTAGCAATGATCGTAGGTGTTGTTATTTACTGGATCATTACATCAAAGTAGGAGGGTTACAATGAGAATTAATATCGCAATCGATGGACCTAGCGCTGCAGGAAAAAGCACAATTGCCAAATCATTAGCGAAACAATTAAATTATATTCATTTAGATACAGGTGCAATGTATCGTTCAACTGCATATAAGGCAGTTCAAAATCAAATTTCACTAGAAGATGAAAATGCACTTGTTGAAATGTTGAAGAACACAGATATTACATTAACACCAGAAGGAAAAGTATTTCTAGATGGTGAAGATGTTTCTTCTTCCATTCGTACAGATCAGATTTCTTTAGCTGCTTCTTCTGTCAGCAAGCACCCACTTGTAAGAAGTGAACTCGTTGCTAGACAACAGAAGATGGCTGAAAAGAAGGGCTTTATCATGGATGGCAGAGACATTGGTACAGTTGTATTAAAAGATGCAGAAGTCAAGATCTTTATGACTGCCAGTGCTGAAGCGCGTGCAAAACGTAGATATGAACAAGATAAGAAGCTTGGCTTGCCTACAACTGATGTAGAAACAATTGCTAAAGAAATCGCACAGAGAGATTATCAGGATACACATCGTTCTGCTTCTCCACTTGTAAAAGCAGAAGATGCGGTTGAGATTGATACAAGTGATATGACAATTGAAGAAGTTGTGAATGCGATATTAGCATTGTGTGAGCCTTATTTAAAGGAGGAACATGCATGAAAACTGGAACAATCGCAATTGTAGGTAGACCAAATGTTGGTAAATCTACATTGTTTAATCGAATTGCTGGAGAAAGACTTTCTATTGTAGAAGATATTCCTGGTGTAACAAGAGACCGTATTTATTCTTCTGCAGACTGGACAGGCAATCATTTTCAAATCATTGATACTGGTGGTATTCAGCTGGAAGATCAGCCATTCCAGGAAGAAATCCGTGCACAGGTACAGATTGCCATTGAAGAAGCAGATGTTATCTTAATGGTTTGTAATGGAAAGTCTGGTATGAGTGATGATGATCGCTATATTGCAGGACTTTTGCAAAGAAGCAAGAAGCCAATTGTTTTAGCTGTCAATCAAATTGATGATACAACTAGAATGATGAATATCTATGAATTCTATAACTTAGGTATTGGTGATCCAATTGCGGTCAGTGGTGTGCATGGAATTGGCGTAGGTGATGTTCTTGAACGTTGTGTTGAATTATTGCCAGAAGAAAATAAGAATACGAGAAAAGAAGGCATTCATATTGCGGTCATTGGAGAGCCAAATGTTGGTAAATCTTCCATTGTAAATGCAATCTTAAGAGAAGATCGCAGTATTGTTTCTAATATTCAAGGTACAACTAGAGATGCAATCGATACACCATTTAGATTTAATGGGAAACCATATGTCATTGTAGATACAGCAGGGATTCGTAAAAGAGGCAGAGTTTATGAATCTGTTGAAAAGTATTCTGTTTTACGTGCAATGAGTGCCATTGAAAAATGTGATGTTGCTTTATTCTTGATTGATGGTGAAAAGGGTATTCGTGAGCAGGATAAGCATGTTGCTGGATATGCCTATGAAGCTGGAAAGCCAATGATCATTGTTGTAAATAAATGGGATGCGGTTGAAAAAGATGAGCATACAATGGTGGAATTTGAAGAAAAGGTAAGAAATGAGTTTGCATATCTTTCTTATGCACCAATTTTATTTGTATCAGCAAAGACAAGACAGAGAGTAGATACGATTATTCCTGAAGTTGACCGTGTCTTTGAAAATTCAACACGTCGTGTTTCAACAAATATTTTGAATGAAGTCATTGCAGATTCTCAAATCACAACACCAGCTCCAGCAAGAAATGGCAAGAGATTTAGAATCTACTACGCAACACAGGTAGCAATTCAGCCACCTACATTTGTATTAAGCTGTAATGAACCAAAATTAATGCATTTTACATATCAAAGATTTATTGAAAATACGTTAAGACGTGCATTTGATTTTGAAGGTACACCAATTCATATTATTGCTAGAAAGAAGGTATCTGAATGAAAATTCGTGTATTAGGAACTGGCAGCTGGGGTAGTGCATTAGCACAGACACTTGCTGATAATGGACATGATGTTATCATGTGGGGGATTGATGATGCTGAAATCAATGATATTGAAAATAATCATCACAACACGAAATATTTTGATGTAGAAATGAACCATGATGTTCATGCGACAAAAGATATCACCTGTGTGAAAGATGCAGATGTTGTTCTTGTAGCTGTTCCATCTGGTGCATTAGATTCTGTTTTAAGACAGGTTACAGATCTTACAGAAAAGAAAATCATTATTATTAATGTAGCTAAAGGTTTCCATCCTGAAACACATCAAAGACTTTCTGAAGTTATCAAGGATCTTGTTCCTGAAGAGAAAAGAGAAGCTGTTGTTTCTTTGATTGGGCCATCTCACGCAGAAGAAGTTATCCTTCGTCAATTGACATGCTTAAATGCTGTTAGTGACAATGAAGAAGCTGCTAAAACAGTACAGAAGCTATTCTCTAATGACTATTTCAGAGTATATCGAAATACTGATGTTGTTGGTGCAGAAATTGGTGTTGCAATCAAAAATATCATGGCAATTGCTTCTGGTATTCTTGAAGGCATTGGACAGGGAGACAATGCACGTGCAGCTTTAATGACAAGAGGCTTAGCTGAAATGACACGTTATGGTGTTGCGCTAGGTGGCAAGAAAGAAACATATCTTGGATTAGATGGTGTCGGTGATCTGATCGTAACTTGTACTTCTATGCACTCAAGAAACTTTACTGCTGGCTTGCAGATTGGTAAAGATGGTTCTAGTGAAAAGTTCTGGAAAGAAAACAAGAGAACGGTAGAAGGTGTTGCTGCATGTAAAGTTGTTTATGAAGAAGCACATAAACGCGGTATTGACATGCCAATTACAGATCAAGTCTATGCAATTCTCTATGAAGGCAAATCTCCAGAAGAATGTATTAAGACATTGATGTCTAGAAGCTTAAAACCAGAAATGTAGAAGAAATTCTACATTTTTTTAATAGCTATAAGAAAAGCATGTATCGCTTTGATACATGCTTTTTTACGATTCATCAGTATTTGTCTGATTGAAGTCTTTTGCGGTAACGCATTGTGCAGAGGATGTAGTGTAGCCATTTGTCCACCATCCGCAGACTTTAATCACGCCAGAAGTAAAATCTCCTATATAGCCACCATACATACCATCTTTACTTGTTACGGTCGTCAGGTAGTTATCATCATGGTACACTTCCGCAATAAACGTTGGATTTGTTCCATATGCCCATGCGGTTGAAGCAAGACACGCACCCGTTGCAGATTTATTTTCCCATGAATCTGTCAGAGAAATATCTTGTGTACCGGCATAGCAGCCTTTTTTAGCACCCCAGTCAACATATAGAATATTGTTTGTCCAGCTTGCGGCAAAGTTTGTTTCTTCACCAGTAGAGTAAATAGTAGGGGTATTCGCTAAACCTGTAGAAGATACAAGTGAAGTAATACTATCGGCAATTCCTGCAATGTGAGGCCATGTGCCATTTGCATATGTGACAGCTTCAACATCACCAGGCATTGCAACGCCATCTAAATATCCACCAGCATCTTCTTCTGCAGCTAATAATTCAAGCTGAATCTTGCCAGGAATATTCATTAATGCCTTCCATGTAGGGAAGTAAGTACCAGCCCATGCAACGGCTTTATCATAACCGACCCATACAGCATTTGTGTATTGAGAAGTAGAAGCAACCATCCACTTATCTTTCATTGCTCCTTGAGGAATACCATACTGTAATCCATCAGAACCCCAGTCTGTTGTACCTGTTTTTGCATATACTGGATATGATCTCGCTAATACCTGCATGTAGTTATAAATACCACATGTAACGTTATTTGCCATTAACTGATCTGTCAGCCATGCGCTTCCACTGGATAATACTCTACGATTCTGATTCTGTGGATAGTAGATATCACCATCTGTTGTTTCCAGCTTGCGAATTGTGTGCGGTTCATTGTATACACCAAGGTTGATCATAGCAGCATGTGCACCAGCCAGTTCTTCAACGGTTGTTTCAAAGGCATTACCACCAATTGCATAAGACATATGATAGTTTGCATCGCTTGCACGTGAGAAACCTAAGTTATGCATATAATCTACAACCGAATCGCCACCAATCTTCGCAGTGACATGTTCCAATGTCAGAATTGCTGGGATATTGTAAGAGTTAGCTACGGCGTCTTTGATTGTAACTTCACCATGGTATTGACCATTTGCATTCTGCAGGATTCTACCTTCACCAGGGAATGGGATAGGCTTATCCATTAAAACTTCATCTAAAGAATAACCTAAGTATTCAAAACCTAATGCATAAGAGAGAATAGGTTTTACGGAAGAACCAGGCTGTTTGTATTGCGATGTTGCACGGTTCAGCAGTCTAGCACCACCTTGATAGTCTCTACCACCACCGATACCAACAATTTCACCATTCTGGTTGTTCATAGAAACAATTGCCGTCTGCATTAAATCATCTGCGTATACAACACTTGTATCTCCTCTTTCAATTGCTTCAATACGAGATTGAATTGTAGGATTCATTGCTGTATAGATATCCATGCCATAGACAACTGGATCTTTTCCTGTCAGTTTTACAGCTTCTTCAATGACAACGTCAACATATTGTGCATAGTCATCATTTTCACTTGTTTCATTTAATTTATCTGCACCAACCAGCTGATCTTCAACATTGATTGATTTTGCAAGCTTATATTCTTCATTACTGATATAGCCATGCTGACGCATTAAGTAAAGAACTTCATTTCTTCTTTGTGTAGCATAATCTAGATAATGATACGGATTATACTTATTTGGAAGGTTGACGATACCCGCAAGTAAAGCAGATTCAGAGAGGTTCATTTCAGAAGCACTCTTACCAAAGTAGTACTTTGCGGCTTTTTCAACACCACGAATACGATCACCAAAGTTCAACTTGTTCATATATAATTCAAAGATTTCTTTTTTATTCAACTGTGTTTCAAGCTGCATAGAAAGTACGATCTGTTGAACTTTATATTCAATTGTAGCTTCTCTTTCTTTGGATTCATCACCCGCATCAATAGAGAAGTAGCTGTTTTTTACAAGCTGCATTGTAAATGTGGATCCGCCGCCACCATCTCTATGAAGCAAAAACGTTTCCAATGCTGCTTTTGTAAAACGAGGAATATCGAAACCATTGTGTTCAAAGAAACGGGAATCTTCAATGGAAAGGAATGCATCGACTAATGAAGTAGGGCATTGATCATATTTGATATTTTCACGATAGTAAGTACCAATTTCAGTAATCAATGTTCCATTCGTATCATAGATTTTACTGGATTCTTCACTCAATAAGTCACTGACATTCAATTCAGGCATGCCTTGCAGTTTGCTTAATGCAAATTCACCACCTACAAAACCAATGACCATATAGATGATAAGAATGAAAACAAGTAATCCTGTAAAGATCTTCTTTCTTCTGATCTTTCGAATGATTTTCTTTCTCTTTTTCGCACGTGCTACCTGTTCTTTTTCGTTATTCAATGCACCTAGCTTGATGCCAGGCTCACTAGGAGCAGGATTCTCTGTGTTTTTATCTAAATCAGTTTGATCCGTATGGATTTCGTTTTCGTTAATTTCTTTATTTTTGTTGTTATCCATGGTTGCTCCTTTCAAAATAATAGCCGTCTAAAATTATATCAAATTTTTAGACGGCTTTGTGTGAATCTTAATGTGTTTATGCTATTTCTTTCTGAAATATTGGATACAGATTGCTCCAAGACCCGTATGTGCTGCAACTGGAGAACACAATTCAATGACTTCAATTTCTGCTTTTGGGAAACGTTCACTCATTTTACGATACAATGACTGCGCTTCTTGAATATTATTGACATGTGCAATTGCTACGTGCCAGTCATCTCCTTGATTGACATGATCAATTTCCATTTGATCCATTGCTTTTTCAAGGGCTTTTCTAAATGTACGAACTTTCTGTAATGTATCAATTCTTCCTGAAGTTGTTTTATTGATTTGTAGAACAGGTGCAATTTTTAAAAGCTTTCCTAGCTTTGCGGCAAGAGGTGTCATTCTGCCACCACGAATCAGCTGATCAAGATTTTCAGGGATGATCAATGTATTGCAGGAATCAATAATTTCATTTGTGATGAGTTGGATTTCGAGATCGTTGACATTCTCTTCATGAGCTTTTTTGATGCGCTTGATCAAATATTCCTGTACAACGGCAGTGACATAACAGTCTACAGTAATGATGTTCAAATCTAATGATTTCGCAATTGTAGTCATTGTAGAAATCGTACCAGATAAACCATTGCAGATTGGTACCGCAATGATTAAATCAACACCTTGTTTTTTTAAACTTTCAAAACATTCTTGAATGATTCCTGGAGATGGTTGAGATGTCTTGAACACATGCTCTTCTTCAAGAAGGTGAATTAAATCTGATTTAGAGAGATTTTCTAGATCCTGATATGTATTTTTTTCATCAGAAATCTGGAGTGGAACACTGATGATTCCGTCTTTTGCCATTTCCGCTATGGATTTTCCAGTTCCACTATCCGTTACATAAGCAATTTTCATTTTTATTACCTCATTTTCATTATATTATTTTTTTTTGGAAGTTAAAAGAGTGTGATGTTTCTGTAGTTGTTGTGTTTGTAGTACAATATCTACATGTCTGTACATTTATATACAAGAAGTTCATACAGCATATTAACAAGTACGATTCGTGTTAAAGAACTTGTACAATATGCAAAAAATCTAGGATATACGTCTGTTGCTTTAACAGATCATAATGTGATGTTTGCTGCAGCGTCTTTTATTGATGCCTGCAAGAAGGAAGGCATGCATCCAATTGTTGGTATGGAAGTGGATTGTATGTATCATGATACGATCGTTCCATTTGTTTTATTATGTAAAGACAATAAGGGGTATCAGCAATTAATGGTATTATCTTCTTTCTTGAATGAAAAAGAAAAAACATGTTCTTTAGAACAGTTACAGAGCATGCTTCCACATTGTCATTTGATTGCTTTTTCAGAAGGTGGTTTTATTGACAGTGAAATGGTTCAGGATGATGGAGAAGGCATCAGAGAAAAACTACAGATCATGAAAAATGATCTGCAGGATTTTGATATTGCACTTTCCTATCAGGAAGCTTCTTTGTGGAAAAATAGAAATGCAAAACTCAAAAGAATTGCACAAAGTCTGCATATTTCAACAGTTGCTTTAAATAAAATCTACTATTTAAGAAAAGAAGATTCCAAGGCACATCGCATTCTGAGAGGAATGCTTGAGAAAAAAACAATCCAGGATGCTTCTTTAACAGAAATTACTGGCAGGTATTTTTTAAATAGACAGGAAATGGAAGCTTTATATGATGCAGATGATTTACAAAGAACAGATGAAATTGCACGTTTATGCAAAGCAGATTATTGTCTGGAAAAAACAACATTGCCTGAATATCCAATCAAAAATAATGTGGATGCATATACATATCTTGTAGAATTGTGTAAAGTTGGCTTAAAGAAACGTTTGCATGGTCAATACAAGAAGGAATATGTGGATCGTCTGCAGTATGAATTATCTGTGATTCATAAAATGCATTTTGAAAACTATTTCTTGATTGTGTATGACTTTATTTGTCAGGCAAGAAAGAATGATATCAATATTGGACCGGGAAGAGGCAGTGCTGCAGGAAGCCTGGTTGCTTATTGCTTAGGTATTACAATGATTGATCCATTGCAGTATGGATTGCTTTTTGAAAGATTCTTGAATCCAGAAAGAATCTCTATGCCTGATATTGATACGGATATTCCGGATAATAAAAGAAAAGATGTCATTGATTATGTCTATCAGAAATATGGCAGAGATCATGTCTGCAATATCATCACATTTGGCACGCTTGGACCTAGACTTGTAATCCGTGAAGCTGCTAAGGTTTTAGGTATGTTTGAAAGAGATGTGGATATGATCACAAAACTGATTCCAAATACGCCAAAAATGACACTGGAAAAAGCATATGCTTCTTCAGTACATCTAAGAACTCTAGTTGCCAGTGAAAAGAAGTTTCAGAATCTATTTGCAATGAGTCAGAAAATTGAAGGCTTACCACATCATTTCAGTGTACATGCTGCAGGTGTTATCATGTGCAAAGATGATATCAATGACATTGTTCCAACGATCTGTTTTGATCATGAAATGAAAACAAGCCAGTATTCAATGGAATATCTTGAAGAAAGAGGCTTGATCAAGATGGATTTTCTTGGTCTAAGAAACTTGTCTGTCATTCATGAAATCGTTCAGAAAGTTATCCAGCAATATCCATCTTTTCAGCTTTCTAATATTCCATTAGATGATGCAAAAACGTATTCTATGTTTGCAAATGCGAATACATTAGGTGTATTCCAGTTTGAAAGTGAAGGAATTAAAAATTTACTGCGTCAGATCAAACCACAAAGCTTGAATGAAATTGCAGATGCAATGGCATTGTATCGACCAGGACCAATGGATAACATTTCTCTTTACCTGAAGAATAAAAATGATCCATCGTCTATTCAGTATCTGAATGATGCGGTACGTTCTTGTTTAAAGGATACATATGGCATCATGATCTATCAGGAACAGATCATGAAGATTGCACAGACCGTAGCATCTTTTTCACTTGGAAAAGCAGATATTTTAAGAAAAGCCATTTCTAAAAAGAAAGAAGATGAAATGAATCATCTCAAAAAAGATTTTCTTTCTGGTGCACTCAAGAATGGATATTCTTTAGAAGATGCAGAAAAATTGTTCAATGATATTGAGAAGTTTGCAGGGTATGGTTTCAATAAGTCTCATGCCATTGCATATTCTTTGATTGCGTATCAGATGGCATATTTAAAAGCAAACTATGCATATATTTTCTATATTTCAGTATTGAATCATGTTATTTCTGATTCCTATAAAACATCTTTGTATATTGATGAGTGTAGAAGAAGAGGGATTTCTGTCTATTATCCATCTATCAATGAAAGTGAAATTGACTATCAGAGAAAAGAGAAGGGAATTTTATTACCTTTATCTGTTGTCAAAGCCATTGGTATAAAAACAGCTAGTGAAATTGTCAATGAAAGAAAAAACAATGGACCATATACAGATATCTATGATTTTGTGGCGAGAGTTCGCTTACATAATGTCAATCAAAGCCAGATGGAATCTCTCATTGATGCTGGTGCATGTGATTGCCTCAAGGAAACAAGAACGACATTGAAGCTTGCACTTCCACAGGCACTTTCTTATGCTGGCGTTATCACAGTCACAAAAGATGGCAGACAGACATTAAATCCAGATCTTGTCAGTAAACAAGTCTATACAAGAAAAAGCGACAATGAAGAAATTCGTCAGCAGTATGAAAGAAATGCATTAGGATTTACACTTTGCAAAGCATTTATTATTCAATTCAGAGAGAAGAACAATATTCATGTTCCTTCCATTGCTTCACTTTTAAGCAGTTCTGGAAAAATCGTTGGCTTTGCACAAATCAAGGAAGCAAGAAAACATAGAACAAAAAAAGGAACAATGATGGCTTTCCTAAAGCTTGCTGATGAGACAGGAGAAATGCGAATGATGGTCATGCCAAGACAATATGAAATGTATTCTTCTTCTTTAATGCAAGGCGTGTATATATTATTTCATGCTAAAATACAGATGGATGGATCCGTCATTTGTGATTCGATCCAATTCTTTAAAACTACGTAGGGAGGTAAAAAAATGAGAATATTAATTGTAGATGATGAAGCAAATATTCGTGAAGTTGTTAGAGAATATTGTGAATTATCAGGATATGATGCAGATGAAGCACAGGATGGTGTAGAAGCAATTGAAAAAGTAAAAGCAACACACTATGACTGTGTCATCTTAGATGTTATGATGCCTACGTTAGATGGTTTTTCAGCTTGTAAAGAAATTAAAAAGATACAGGATGTACCTATCATTATGTTAAGTGCTAGATGTGAAGAGTATGATAAGCTCTATGCATTTGATTTGGGTATTGATGATTATGTCATTAAACCATTTTCACCAAAGGAATTAATGGCAAGAGTAAAAGTTGTTCTTGAAAGAGGTTCTCATCGTGAAAAGAATACGTTGAGCTATGAAGGTCTTGTTGTTGATTTACTTGGAAGAACAGTGAGTGTAGATGGAGAAAGAGTTACATTGACACCAAAAGAAATTGATTTGCTGATTTATCTAATGAACAATAAGAATATTGCTCTATCTCGTCAGCAGCTTCTAGAAGAAGTATGGAATTATGATTATTTTGGAGATGATAGAACTGTAGATACGCACATTAAAATGCTGAGACATAATATTGGGGCATATCGTGACCATATCGTTACAGTGAGAGGAATGGGGTATAAATTTGAAGCTTGATCGCAATGGGATCCGTTTTCGATTCTGGCTTGTATTCTTCTTGCTTGCAGTAGGAATTACTCTATTTATTGGAGCTTTACAGATTGGATTTATTCGACCATACTATCGTGACAGTAAGATCCGTTCTATGAATACAGTTGCGGATGAAATTACAGAGAACATTATTTTAAATACAACAGATACATCCATTGCACATGCTTTACGTACAACAGTTGATAATGATGTCTGTGTACAGATTTATAACAGCGATGGAGAACAGGTATATGCAGCAGATTCTCTTGGATCTGGCTGTCTTTTAAATACGTCTAGTTTTCATAGTGATGAAGTGATTGCTTCCTTAAATGAAACACAGAAAGAAGCATCTTACTTTCAGACAAATCAATCAACAAACCAGGAAATGATTGTGTTTTCTAGACTGGTTCATGCATCTTTGTCAAATTACTACATGATTGTAAATGCACCGCTAGAACCAGTAGATTCTGTTGTTTCTTTCTTTTCGCAGCAATATTTGTTTTATACATTGATTGCTATTATTGTTGCTTCTTTTGTTGCGCTATATATTTCCAGCAAAATTACACAGCCAATTGTCAAAATGAAAAAAGAAGCGCAGAAACTAGCAAATGCTGATTATTCTGTATCATTTACAGGTGGTTCTTTTACGGAAACAAAGGAACTTGCCAATACATTGAATGACACGAAGGATAAACTTGAAAAAATTGATGAATTACGAAGAGATCTGATTGCCAATGTATCTCATGATATTCGTACGCCTTTAACAGATATTCGTGCCTATGCAGAAATGATTCGTGATATTTCAGGTGATAATCCAGAAAAAAGAAACAAACACTTAGAAGTCATTATTCATGAAACAGAGTATATGTCACGATTGATCAATGATATGAGTGAATTAAGCAAGATGCAAAGTGGCAATGAAGAAGTGCATCGTGAAAATGTTGATCTTGTTGAAGTCATATATGAAGTTGTACAGATCAATCAGTCATTACTGAAAAATGCGGATTTAAAGATTGAAATTGATGTTCCTGAAGATTTAACGGTATACTTTGATCGCGTTAAAATGGCGCAGATCGTATCGAACTATTTAACAAACGCGATTAAATTTACACCAGCAGGAAAAACAATCAGAATTCATGCATACATGAAAGATGATGAAGAAACGGTCCGTTTTGAAGTTACAGATGAAGGAAAAGGAATCACAGAAGAAGACCTTCCATATATCTGGGATCGTTATCAAAAGAGCTCTAAGACATTCCGTAGAAATATGTCATCTACAGGACTTGGCTTGTCAATTGTAAAAGCAATTGCGGAAGCATATGGTGCAAAGGTTGGTGTTGATACAGAAGTCGGCAAGGGTTCAACATTCTATTTTGAGATTCGAGAAACACATGAAGCTTGATTATTTAAACGGAACAAATTACACACTTTATCAGCCTGAGGATATGTATCACTTTAATGCGGATACAGAATTGTTAGGCAGGTTTATGGATGTACATAGAAAAGATAGTGTACTGGATGTTGGATGTAACAACGGTGCGCTTCTTTACTATGCAAAACAAAAGAATGCTTTGAAACTGACTGGAATTGATTTATTTGAAAATGTCATAGAAAATGCAAAAGAGAATTTTGTTAGAAATGCAGTAGATGCTGATTTATATGTATGTCCATTACAGGAATTTATGCATGCTCCATTTGATCTGATTGTCTGTAATCCTCCGTATTTTAATACAAAAAATGATGCTTTAAAGAATGAAAATGCAAGAATCAAAGCTGCCAGACACGAAGAGTATCTCTGTTTAGATGATTTGATGAAACATGTAAAGCGTCTTTTAAAAGATAACGGAAGATTTGATATGGTATATCGACCAGATCGAATGAAAGATGTGATTGCGATTGGAATGCAGTATGGTCTTTATCCAAAACGATTGAAGATTGCCTATGCTTCTAAAAACAAACCCGCAAAATCAATTCTTCTAGAGTTTGTAAAAAACAAGAATATTCTTTTAGACATTGAAGCACCGGCATTTTTAAATGACCGTGATTCTTTTGGCTGGAAGGGAGTACAGAAATGATGACTCTATGTGTAACTATATTGTTTATCATTACATTTTCTGTCTTTCTGCTCAGTATTTTTGTGCTTGTTCGTTTTCATGAGCGTCCATGTGATGAAACAATCATGATTGCATCACACCCATTAGAAATGAATCAAATGAATCATCAAACTGTCTATTCTAGATTCTGTGATCGTTTGAAACTCAACTATCCTGAACTTCCACTATTGTTTGATGACATTTCTAATGATGCATCGATTATATTGCATTTCAAGGGACTTTCCCGCTATAAAGAAGCAGTCGTCTATGTTTTTTTACATGAAGAAGCAAAAGACTGTTTCTTATCAACACTCCAGCAATTCTGTGAAGATGCCGCAACACCAAAATATGGAATCGTTGCAGCATTTCCTTACAACAACACATCACTTGATCAAATTATGGAACGACTAAAAGAGAAGCATATTCCTGTTGCTTTTGTTGTGAAAGATGAATCCAGTTTATGCAGCTTTCCACATATGGAAGGGAATTCTGCTTTGTTGTTTACGGGAAGAAAACCGTATGCATGTTTTTCTTTTGAAAATGACAATCATGACTATGACTGGATCCAGGATCTTTCAAAGCAGAAACTATTTCATTCTGTCTATACAAAAGACGCATATCATACAGTTCTTTCCATGCAGGATGTACTTTCAAAAGATACGCGTTTATTGACAAAGATGTATCCTCTGTTTTCAAATATGGTCAAAGAAGAAATCATGGAGTTATATCCAGAAGTAAAACAATTATTTCTTGCTGTCATAGATAAACAGGGAAATCGATTTGTATTATATACACCCGATGCTTCTTCACTAGAAAAAGGAATTGCTTCTCTACAAGAATATGCAAAAAATAAAAAGATCCAGTTGAAATTACTGTATCAGGATACAGATACATATCAATTAGATACAGAAAGCAAGGATTACCAATCAATTGTTTCCTGTATGAAAGAAACATTAAATGTTGAACGTGTGCTTCCAATGCTTTTAGAAAATGAAGAAAACTATCACTGTTCAACACCTGTTGTTGGCATATCTCCATTATTTCAGAATACAGTTTTATCTACTTTGGAAGCATCTCGATTTTATTATCGTTTCTTGCTTCTGAAATAATTGCTTACAAGAATGTTTTTTGTGAATATGTAAAAAAATAGTAGCAATCGCTACTATTTTCGTTATTGTTTTCTTTCTTCAATGAGCTTATTGATTTCTTCGATCAAAGCATCTTTGATTTCATTCTGTGGAACTCTACGAATGACTTCGCCTTTTCTAAACAACAGTCCAGAATCATATCCACCCGCAACACCAATATCAGCTCTACCAGCTTCCTGAATGCCATTGACTGGACATCCCATAATTGCAACAGTAATATCTTCATGTACTGTTTCAAGGTATGCCTCCATTTCTTTTACAAGAGGAAGCATATCATACTGGATTCTTCCGCATGTTGGACAGGCAACTAGATCTGGTACATTCTTTGTCAAATGGAAAGCTTTGAGAAGCTTCTTTCCAATAATCAATTCGTCTTTTGGCGGTGCAGATACAGATACACGAATCGTATCTCCAATACCTTCATGTAATAATGTACCTAAAGCTGCAGAAGATTTTACTGCACTTTCTGTAAAGCCACCAGCTTCTGTAACACCTAAATGAAGAGGGTATGGATAATGCTGGCTTGCTTTTTCATATACATCGATTGTCAGTTCAACATCGCTGCTCTTGAATGATAAAACAATGTCATGAAAATCAAGTTCTTCTAGAATCTTGACATGACGATCACAAGAAGCAATCATTGCTTCTGCGCATAGTCCACCATATTGTTCAAGAAACTGTTTTTCCAAAGAACCGCCATTGATGCCAATACGGATTGGAATATGCTTTTCTTTGCACTTTTTCACAACTTCTTCTGTATGTTCTCTAGAACCAATGTTTCCAGGATTGATACGAATGGCATCAACACCACCATCTGCCGCAATTAATGCAAGACGATGATTGAAGTGAATATCAGCAACAAGAGGGATGTGAATGCCTTTTTTGATATCTGGGATAGCACGTGCATCTTCTTCGTCTAATACAGCGATACGAATTAATTCGCATCCATTTTCTTCTAATTCTAAAATCTGTTGAATTGTTTCTTCAACATTTTTGGCAGGAACATTCGTCATAGATTGAAGAATGCATTTATTTTGTCCGCCAATTTGTAAATTTCCTACATACACAGGACGTGTTTCATTACGTTTCATAGGATACCTCCATTAGTATTATACAGCTGTATAGAAAATAGTTCGACAAAGCTTCTGATTTTTTGCTAGACAAACTTGTAGAATAACGCTATGATATCTTCCGTTAGAGAGTTAATTTTACTTGGAAAACAGTATTGTTTATGATATACTTCTCTAGCAAAAAAGTCAGGAGGAATAAACAATGCCAAGAGACAATATTACATTTAAATGTAGTGAATGTGGTGAAGAAAACTACATTGGTACAAGAAACAAGCGTAAGCATGCTGAAAAGATGGAAATCAAGAAGTACTGCCCACGTTGTAACAAAATGACTCTGCATAAGGAGAAGAAATAAGTCTTTTTGACTTATTTTTTTAATATCTATGAAGTTAGATACATTACCAATTGGTTTATATGGTGAAAATATCTATGTTTTACATGAAAATGGTCATGTGTTGATCATTGATCCAGGAAAGAATGCAAAAGAGATTGCTCAATGTATTTCGAAAGATGAAATTGTTGATGGAATCATTTTGACACATGGGCATGAAGATCATACACAGGCAACAGATGATCTTGTAGATATATATTCATGTAATGTATATATGGATCTTGCTGATTATGATCTTGTAGATCCAAAATATGCAGGTTCTCATGGATTTGATGCACCGGTATATACAACAGTCAAACCATTGCAGAAAGATATGCAGATTGGCTCATTTCATGTAGAAGTGACAAAAACACCAGGTCATACAAAGGGCAGTTGTGTGATTCGTTATCGCAATCTTTTATTTACAGGAGATACTTTATTTGCGGGAAGTATTGGAAGAACAGATCTTTATGGTGGAAATGAAGCGGAAATGATGCAATCCTTAACGAAGTTTATGGATATGGCGCATGATCTGATTGTTTTACCAGGACATGGACCTCGTTCTACGATCAAACAGGAACTTGCGACAAACATGTATCTGCAGTATGTAAAGAAGATGGTAAATATATGAAAAAAAGCATTCTAATTTTAGCGTGTGCATGTCTTTTTGGATGTGCTTCAAAGCAGCCATCTTTAACAAGTGAAACGCCAAAGGAAATTACAACACCAATCTCAAAGACGGATTTTTCAGAAACAGAAGCAGAGAATGTATTTAACATGGCAGTTAGAAATCATTGCCGTGTTACAGAACAGGTATGTACGGTAGGAAAAGTAGTTGTTCAGAATAATACAATTTATGGAACATATACATATACAGAAAATGATCAGGACTATACAGTCAGTGGTACATTAGAAAATGTCAGTGTTTCTAAAAATGATTCCTCTATTGTGACAATTGGAAAGAAATTATTTTCTACAGGTATTATCAAACAGAAAGAAGATACATCTCAAGCTGAAACAGAAGAAGCAACAAATGATAAACACTTTGATTTGTCACTAGAAGCAGATGAAAGTAAAAATGGCGAAGTTGTTTTTGAAGATGATGTATATAAAATCCGTTTAATGAATCTGCAGACAGGTGCAATGAATTTCAATGGTACGTTCGATGGAACAGGGTATTTCAAGCTGTATGCTTTAACTCTAGATCAAAGTAATGCAACGATGATTGCTGAACTTAAAGGCAGTGGAGAATACAACGAAACAACATCTTTAGATGCTGGATGGTACTACATTGTTGTTGAAAGAATGGATGGAACATATACGATGAATTGGGCAGGGCAATAAGTCTTGTCTAATTTTTTTTATTTTTTTATAGAAATCTATTTGAAAAGGTGGTATATTGTTTACAAGTGAAAGCACTTACAAATTAAGGAGAGTTAAAAACATGGCAGACAAGAAAATCGTATTATTTTGTGCAGCAGGAATGTCCACATCTTTATTAGTTAACAAGATGAAGCAGGCAGCTGCTAAGGCTGGTAAAGATTATGATATCGCAGCATACAGCTTAAATGAAGAAGAAAAGCATGCACCAGATGCAGACGTTGTTCTTCTCGGACCTCAGGTTCGTTATGCTTTAGCTAAGTTACAGGCTAAGTATCCTGGAAAGCCTATTGAAGGTATCGATATGAGAATGTATGGTATGATGGATGGCGAAGGCGTTATCGGTTATGCTAGAAAACTCATGAACGACTAATCACAGAATAACAGAATCACATTAGACTATGACAACTTGCATTTGTCATAGTTTTTTTTGGAATTCCTCAATTTTATGTGAATAAAGTATTGAGGAGTTTTTTTTATGGAACAGAGATTGATAGAAATATTAAAGATTGCATTAGAGTATCAAGTCAGTGATATTCATTTTGATATTACGAATGGAGAGAAAGAAAAAATGAATATTGAAATGCGTATTGATGGGCAAATGAAGCAGCTGATACCAAAAGAAGATGATATACGTCTGTTTTATTATTTAATGTATCGTGCAAATTTAGATGTATCCAATACTTTTCAGCCGCAGACAGGATCTTTTCATGAAAGGGTCCTGCAACAAGATCTTTCATTGCGGTTTTCCATTGTATCAAGTTATTACATGCGTTCTGGTGTGTTGCGTATTTTAAATACTAAAAATCAATTGTGTATTCAAGATTTATGCTTTGACTCTTCAACAACAAAGTATTTAACAAATGTCATGCAGCAGAAGAATGGACTGTACTTGTTTTCAGGACCAACAGGAAGTGGAAAAACGACAACACTATATACATTGCTGAATGCAGTGCAGAATAAAAAAATCTTTACATTAGAAGATCCTGTTGAAGTTGTAAATGAGAAATATGTACAGATACAGATCAATGAAAAACAACATATGTCATATGCCGATGGCATTAAACAATTAATGCGTCATGATCCAGATATCATCATGATTGGTGAAATTCGTGATGAAACTGCCGCAAAAATGGCAGTTCGCTGTGCACTAACAGGACACCTTGTTGTCAGTACGATTCATTCCTTTTCCTGCGTTTCAACAATATTAAGAATGCTGGATCTAGGTGTTGAAAAGTATCAACTGAAAGATGTATTGAAAGGAATCAGTTCACAAAGACTATTTGAAAAAACAAATGGTGAAAAAATCGGAATTTATGAATATATGGATGAAAAAGAAATCACACATTATTTTGAGAAAGGAGATGTCAGTGATGCATTTATTCCATTATCAAAGCAAATTGAACAAGCACTCTTTCAAAATGAAATTACATATGAACAAGCCAAAGAATATATTGCGTAAAGAAGATTGTGAAGCAATTGCGAAACTGTTAGAGAGTGGTTTTTCTATCAAAGATGCATTCGTTGTATTGAAAGAAAAAGAAAATGAGAAAGCATTCGATGAAATCATGCATCGACTAAATAATGGAGAAAGCCTGCATACTTTTTTTTATCTGTATTGTCCAAAAAGCTATGTTGTCTTATTTGAAGGTATGAGTCAATGCATGCCGTTTCTAGATAGTTTATTGACATGTATTGAAATGCATCAGGCAATCGAAAAGAGTCAGAAACAGATCATTGATGGAATGTTATATCCAACGCTTCTGTTTTTGGAAATGGCAGTTGGAATGTATTTATTCAATGCATTGATCTTGCCAAATATGATTACGTTACTGATGGGATTTCAGCTAGAAACGAATCACTTGCTATGGATGCATAAAGCAATTCAGTGGATTGCGAAACTGCTTCTATGGGGGATTGTATTGCTTTTTCTAATTGTCATGACTGCTTTAGAAAAGAAGCATATTGTCAATACATATTGCTTTGTCGCAAAAAGATTTCCAGACAGTATTCTTGTACATTCTGTATCTGCGATGTTTGCACGTTTCTTTCTGGAATGTCTAAAAAGAAATGTTTCTACGAAAAATACTTTGCATATATTATCTCAAGTCAAACAGCAGCCATGTGTTTCTTATATCGCAAAAGAAATCGATGGACATTTAATGCAGGGAGAAACATTGATAGAGGCAATCCAGAAAACACATATTGAGAAGGCATTGCTTCGATTTTTGAAGATTGCGATGTTTTCAAGCAGCAGTGAAGAAATGCTGAAAGGATATCTACAGATGGTAGAGATTCGTAAACAGCAGGCAATCAAACGATACAGTACATATATTCAGCTTATTTCTTATTCATTGATTGCGATCGTTTTGATTTTTGTATACCAGATATTAATGATGCCGATGACAATGCTGCAGAATTTATAAAAGAAATTTTTGGAACTGATTGCATTTTTGTGAATATGTATATTGAGGAGCATTCTCAAGGAGGACATATGAAAAAGAACAATCAAGGTTTTACATTACTGGAAATGACAATCGTAGTCATTATTATTTCTGTTATTTTCTTGCTTTCTGTTCCATCCATTCAAAAGACACTGTCGGTTGTCAATCAGAAAGGATGCAAAGCAATTGAAAAAGTTGCAGATGCGGCAATTCTAGAGTACAAGATGGAATATGATGAGTATCCACAAAGCGTGGATGATTTGATCAATGCCGGTTTATTAAATGAAGCACAGGTGGAATGTGATGGCTCAAAACAATTACAGATCAGAGATGGAGAAGCATTCATCGAATGAGGGATTTATGCTTGTGGAATGCTGTATTGTTCTTGTGGCAGTTTCTATCATGACATTGCTTGTCATTCCATCTCACGAATTCTCTAAAAATAACAAATACTTATTTCAAAGTGATTATCTATACCATCAGTCTAACGCAATCAAAGAAGCAAAGCATACAGCATTTCAATGGGACACAATTGCAGTGATTTTTAATGAGAATGGTAATGTGAACCAGGCACAAACAGTAGAGGTAAATGGGAAAAAGATTGTAATAGAGCTAGGAGGTGGAAGACTTGTTGAAAAGTGATGGATTTTTACTAAATGATGCTTTGATCAGTGTTTTGATTACATCTTTGATTGCGGTGATTGTTTACAGCTGCATTGTTGTACATGTTAAGGTACAGGAAAAACTGCGGGAAGAAAGTCAAATTATGCAAAATGATTTTGATCAGTTTTTTCAGGAAATAGATCTATGCGAAACAATCGAGGAACAATATTAATTGATTATCTATTAACACTCCTGACAGTAGTCATGATGATACCTGTCATTATTTTATCAATTTCAACAATATCTCATGCTTTAAAACAGCCAGATTATCTGCAGGATATCGTTGCAACGTATCAGTTGCGTAGAATTCTAGTACTGTCATATTCTCCAAGAATTGAAGATGATGCACTGTATTTTACATATAAAAAGAAAGAGATGAAATTGTCATTGATCAATGAGAATATAATTCTGCAGCCTGGAACACAAATCTTTTACATCCATGTAGATACATGTATGTTTTATGAAGAAAATCATGTGATTTATATGCAGTATGAAAGGGGAGAAGATGCGTATACAGAAGCAATTGCGAAATACTGATGGTTTTGTTTCAACATATTTTCTTTCTATTCTGTTGTATATTGTTTCTGTTATAACAGTGATTGCATTGCGTGATAAAGCAAATATGCAATGCATGATGAACATGAAAGAAGCAAACATGTATCTGCAGCAGGAAATACGTGTCATCAGTGATATCAAGCAAAAGCTTCTGGAAGGAAATCTTGAAGATAGTGAAATGTATGAAGTGGATGATCATTTTATCTATGTCACGATTACACAAGACTATCCTGAAACTTTAATATTGACGCTAGATGAAGATGATATAACGATTCTTTCCTATACTTCTGCAAGAGGGATGTATGTTGACAAATAAGCTTATTTTACTAAAATTAATTACGGAAAAAGTAAAGGTGGTATACATATGATTCAGTCAACAGAAATTAAACCAGGTCAGTGTTTTATTTGGGAAGGTAATCTTTATCAGTGCCTTGATAAATCATTGAATAAAACAGCGATGGCTAAAATGAAAGTCGCTTTAAAAGTTAAAGATCCAAGAACAGGTGTTGTAAAAGAACTTGGTCTGATTGGTTCTGACCGTGTTGAAGAAGCTAGCATTGATAAAAGAGAAATGCAGTATCTTTATGATGATGGTGCTTCATTAGTATTCATGGATACAGAAACATATGATCAGATTGAAATCCCTGAAGAAAGAGTAGAATGGGAAAAGAATTTCTTGAAACCATCCGAAATGATCAATATTCAGGTATTTGATGGCGAAATTTTAGGTGTTATTCTTCCTGATAAAGTATCTTTAAAGATTACAGAATGCGAACAGGCAGTCAAGGGTGATACAGCTACTTCCGCACAGAAGAATGCAGTTGTTGAAACTGGTCTTCAGGTGAAAGTGCCTCTATTCATCCAGGAAGGTGAAACAATCGTTGTCAGCACAGCTGATGGCAAATACTGCTCAAGAGCAAAAGACTAATTCAGAAAATGTGCACAAAAGCACATTTTTTATGTGTATAATAGTTGGCGTAGAGGAAAATTTATGAATCGAAAATTACACCTTTTAAATCGAAGAAGAAATAATGTACTGGTAGCTAGACATGTACGTGCGGTATCTTTAAGACATGTTCCACATCAGTATGTTTATGTAAATGTAAAAAAAGAAGTACAGGATGTTGAAAAGATTGAAACATCTGTTGTAGAAGAAAAAAATAAAACTGTTGAAGAAGTAAACAAAGCTGAAGCAATCAAGCCTGTCAAAAAACAACCAACTGCAGAAGAAAAGAAAGAACAGAAGCGTTTAGAAAAGCAGGCAAAAGTTCAAAAAGCAAAAGCAAAAAAAGCAAGAAAACGTCAGGATAAAGAAGATGCTTTGAATCGTTTGATTGATGAGCCTTCCAATAGTCTTATCTTGATGATGATCAATCCATTATTATGTATGGATCGTGTAGCTGATGTTGATTACGCTACGTTATCTGCTGGTCAAAGATGTGTTTTGAATATTCTGAAGTGGATTGCATTTTCTAGCTGTATTGCTATGGGAATCTCTCATCTCATCAATTTAGAGCCATTTGGATTTGCTAGATTAAACTTTACAGCGACTGCGAATCTTGCATTCAAGATTGCGGCGTATGGTTTTATCTTCGAATATCTTATTACATATCTTATCAAGCTTGTTTGTACAAATAAAAATACACCTGTAGATCGTGACCGTATGGTATCTATCTGTACAATTGCAGTGCCATTCAAGATTGTTATGTATGTGATCAGTGCATGTTTGATTGCTTACAATACAATGGTTGGCTATGCATTCTTTTTCACAGCTGTATTTGTTTCTATTCTGTTAACTGGCTATGGTTTGAATAAGACTGCCTTACCACAGAAAAGAGCAATGGCTGCAATCATTGCTGGTGTATTTGTTGCGATGAGTGTATTTGGAATGTATTTTACATTTATCGCAAAAGATATCATTCAGATTTTTGTGAATATTTTAAATATCTGATCCATGTATATCATGGATCTTTTCTTTTTTTAATAAGTTAGTGCAAACTAATTGACTTTTATGTATAATCAAAGCATCATAAGTATGGGAGGTAGTTATGATCAATATTGTAATTATTTTAATCATTGCCGTTCTATTGATTCTGGATGTGAAATATTTAATGGTACATGGAGTGGAAGACTGCAGTGGCAATTGTGGAGATTGTCATGGCAGCTGCGGTTCTTCTTGTAAATTTACACAAGATATTATGAAAGCGAAGAAATCTATCGAAAGAAAAAACAAGATAAAAAGAATTTTACATCTTTCATAAAAAAACTTGTGAATTCGTCGATTTTGAAACAAAAATACGAATATTTCTAAGCATATTTGCAGAAAGTGAAGCAAGTATGCTTTTTTTATGATTTGTAAGACATATAAAAATTTTGTTGAATAATAGAAAAAGAAAGGGTTATTTAAAGGTTATGAACAGTTGTGTAGTTGTAGGAAAAATTTTGAAACCGGTTGGATGGAAAGATGGGGTATATGAAATCTTATTAGAATGTAATCGTCCATATTTAATGGAAGATGGTAATTTTAATACAGATGTATTTTCTATCTATGTATGGAAAGGTTTGGCTGAGCAATGTGAAGAAGTATGCAAGTCAGGTGATTTGCTTGCAATTCGAGGAAGACTGGAAGGAAAGTGCAAAATGGAAGGAAAGGAAGAAGAATATCTTTCTAGAATCGTTGCGGAGAAAATTACGTTTTTAACAATTAAAGGAAAAGAAAATGGTTTCGTGTATTAAATTATGATCTCATGCTAAAATAGATGCACGAGAGGTAATAATAATGGCATTTGATTCATTGAGTGAAAAGTTAAATAAAGCGATGCGCAATGTTGTAGGCAAAGGCAAGCTTACAGATGCGAATATGGAAGATATGTTAAAAGAGGTGAGACTTGCACTTCTTGAAGCAGACGTTAACTATAAAATCGTAAAAGAGTTCTTGGAAGAAATTCGTGAAAAGGCAAGAGGAGAAGAAGTATTAAGTGCAGTTGAACCTGGTCAACAGCTTGTCAAGATCGTACATGATCAGATCGTTGACCTTTTAGGAAGCAATGATTCTACGATTGCATATAAAGAAGACGGCATGACAATTATCATGCTTGTTGGTTTACAAGGTACAGGTAAAACAACGAGTGTTGCCAAGATTGCTAAAATTGCGAAGGAAAAACAAGGACGCAATCCTATGCTGATTGCTGCAGACGTGATTCGTCCTGCTGCGATTGATCAGTTACAGACACTTGGTAAAGAAATTGATACAGAAGTATTTACATTAGGTGTTGAAACAAAAGCATTAGAAACAGTTCGTAAGGGTATCGCATACGCAAAAGAAAAGGGATACGATACAGTTTTTATCGATACTGCAGGTAGATTGCATATTGATGAAGAATTGATGAAGGAACTGCAGGATATCAATGCATATGTTCGTCCGGATGAAATCTTATTGACTGTAGATGCTATGACAGGTCAGGATATTGTTAATGTTGCAAAAGCATTCAGCGATGCACTTCCTTTAACAGGACTTGTTGTAACAAAGTTTGATGGCGATTCTAGAGGTGGTGGTGTTCTTTCTGTTAAGAAGATCACTGGTGTTCCTGTTAAGTTTGTTGGTGAAGGTGAAAAGATCGAAGATATGGGTATCTTCCATCCTGATCGTATGGCAGATCGTATCTTGGGGATGGGAGATGTTGTTTCTCTTGTAGAAAAAGCACAAGAAAAGCTCGACATGGAAGAAAATGAAAAGATGGCCGAGAGAATGATGAATGGCCAGTTTACAATGGATGACATGTTGAAGCAGTTTGAACAGATTCAAAAGCTTGGACCTTTAAGTGGAATCATCAAGATGATTCCTGGAATGAATCAATATGCTGGAATGATTGATGAATCTAAGGCAAATGGTGCCATGGCACATACAAAGGCAATCATTCAATCTATGACACCATATGAAAGAGCACATCCAGAAAAGCTAAGAGGCACAATGAAGAAGAGAATTGCCAGAGGTTCTGGAACAAAAGTGGATGATGTCAATAAACTGATCAATCAGTTTAACAAGATGAAGAAAGCAATGGATCAAGTTGGCAGAATGCAGAGAAATGGCAACTTGAATGAAGAGTCTCTTGAAAAGATGATGAATCAGGCACAGGCACAATTAAAGAACAATCCATACGGAAAAAGATTTAAGTAAAAATATTTAGTCTGTCAAGTAAAAAACCTTGACAGACTATTTTCATTCTTGTATAGTAGTACACGTAATTTAGGAGGAAATAAAAATGGCAGTTAAACTTCGTTTAAAGAGAATGGGCGCTAAGAAGGCACCTAGATACCGTATCGTTGCAGCAGATTCCCGTTTTCCAAGAGACGGTCGTGATATCGAAACTATCGGTTGGATCAACCCTACAACAGATCCTGAAACAGTATTCGTTGATGCTGAAAAGGCTATGAAGTGGTTAAAAAATGGTGCTCAGCCATCTGATACAGTTCGTAACATTCTTTCTCGTCAGGGAATCATGAAGCAGTTTCATGAAGAAAAATTAGC
Organism: uncultured Bulleidia sp.; assembly: GCA_934725105.1. Lineage (GTDB taxonomy): Bacteria > Bacillota_I > Bacilli_A > Erysipelotrichales > Erysipelotrichaceae > Bulleidia. The sequence goes on from CAKVBD010000005.1 coordinate 53,975, forward strand.
TGGAAAGAAGAAGTAATTATGGCTCGTTTCGATGAGGTACTTCTAGATCTTGTCAAACCAATGGTTGAAGACAAAGATAGCTTGGAAGTACGCCAGATGCCATCCAACAACGAAAAAGAAATCGTTTTGTATGTATATGCAAAAAATGATGATATTGCTCGTTTGATTGGTAGAAAAGGCAGTATGGCTGCAGCATTACGTCAAGTAATGTCCGTTGCTTCTCATACTGACAATAAGAAAGTTAGTATCAAGTTTGAACAGATCTAAGAAAGATGGGAATACCATCTTTTCTTTTCAATAGGAGGTAAAAAATATGGAATATATCTGTATCGGTAAAATCGTAAATACACATGGTATCAAAGGGGAATTGAAGATTTCTTCCTATTCTGATTTTGATCAGGAACGTTATCAAAAGGGAAATACGGTTTATGTACGATTTGAAGGAAACTATTTACCTTTTACTGTAAAGACGTATCGTACACACAAAGGACATGCTTTAGTCAGCTTTGAAAATCATCAAGATATCAATCTTGTTGAAAAATACAAGACATGTGAAGTCTATATTTCAAGACAGGACCGAAAACCATTACAGAATGGCAAATACTATCGTGATGAAATCATTGGCTTAGAAGCATATGATCAAAATCAAACTCTCTTAGGTACAGTGGCATCCATTGAAGAAACATTGGGTGCACAGAATAACATTCGTATTCAAAAAGAAGACGGTTCTTCCTTTCTAGTACCATTTGTTCCTGCGTTTATTCAAAACGTTGATTTAGAAAATCATACAATCCAGATTCAAATGCAGGAGGGATTGCTATGAGAATTACAGTACTGACATTGTTTCCGGAAATGTATGAAAGTTTCTTGTCTACTTCTATTATTGGCAGAGCTTTGAAAAGAGAACTCGTAACAGTTGATTTTGTGCAAATCAGAGATTTTGCCTTAGATAAGTTTAAACATGTCGATGATTCTCCATTTGGTGGAGGCATGGGACAAGTTATGAAATGTCAGCCAGTACTGGATGCTTTAAATTCTGTGAAAACAGAAAACAGCTATTCAATTATGATGTCTCCATTAGGAAAGTCATTGACACAGAAGAAATCTAGAGAACTTGCAAAAAAAGATCATTTAATTTTGTTGTGCGGTCACTATGAAGGACTGGATGCTAGAATCAATGATCATTGTGATGAACTGCTATCAATTGGTGACTATGTTTTAACAGGCGGTGAAATTGCATCTATGGTTGTGATGGATTCTGTGATTCGATTACTGGAAGGTTCGATTTCTGAAGGATCTACAGATGATGAATCTTTTGAAAATGGACTATTGGAATATCCACAATATACGCAACCAAGAGAATACAATGGCCAGGAAGTACCTGCAGTCTTATTGAGTGGCAACCATGCAAAAATCAAAGAGTGGAGAATAGCGAAATCATTATTGATGACACAACAACTCCGTCCTGATCTATATGAAAAACATATTCTTTCTGATGAAGAAAAAAAGGTGCTGAAAAAGCTGCAGCAGGGAAAAATTGAATTGTAGTATGATAAAATGGATTTGGTCGAGGTAGAAGTGTATGAAATATTATGATCGAAAGAATACACCATTAAAATGGAATTGGGTTTTAAAAATTACTTTACCATTGTTGTTGCTGTCCAGCCTGTTTCATATTGTTTCTGTATTTCAGCAGCTGTTTGGATTGAAAAATGGAAATATAAATGATTTTCTTGCTTCTGCAGGATATTCTATGAAGAATATGGGACCACTATTCTGGCCTGTGATTTTTCATACGCTGATGAGCTGTGTTAGTGCTGTTATAGTATTCTATGCCTGTGTTGGCTTATGGAAGTGGAAGAGCTATGGACCAAAAGCAGTCATCCTGCGATTTATCGTTGCATTTTTTGAATCATTGATTGTAATGATCTATATGATGAAGCATCCTTCATATATATTGTTTTCTATTGGTGCATCTGATGTTTTCTTTCAGAATCTTGCCTATAACATTACCATTGCAACGTTTGTAGGAATTGTTATTTATAGCTTTATTCAAGCTGCCTTGAATTTTGTTTATTATCGTAAACGTATGCCATTGTTTGATCTGTACTATGTTCAGCCACAAAGTGATACAACATATGCAGCACCACAAATGATTGAACCAGCTTCACAAATGGAAGTTACACAGGTTCTTCCAGCAGAATCAACAAATGCGCAATTTGAACCATATTACTGTACAGAATGTGGTGAAAAGATAACGGATCCAAATATTACATTCTGTCCAAACTGTGGAAAAAAATTAAACTAAGCAAGAGCTGACAGTTCTTGTTTTTTGTTTACTTTCTGTGTCTTGAAAGTGCTTCCAATTAAGCAGATAATATAACTAGCAAATAGAGGTAACTATAATATGAGATTTGTAGATTTAATTGATAAAAAAGCACATGGAGATTCTTTAACAACGGAAGAAATCCAGCAGATGGTGACTGGTTTTGTCAGTGGTGAAATTCCAGACTATCAAATGTCCAGTATGATGATGGCAATCTTACAAAGAGGCATGACATCCAAAGAAACAGCGGATCTTACAATGAGTATGATGCATTCAGGTGATGTTGTTGATCTTAGCGATTTGCCAGGAATCAAACTGGATAAACATTCTACAGGTGGCGTAGGGGATACTACAACTTTGATCGTTGCTCCACTTGTTGCGGCATGCGGCGGTACTGTTGCGAAAATGAGTGGCAGGGGTCTAGGACATACTGGTGGAACTTTAGACAAACTAGAATCCATTCCTGGAACAAACATTGAACAGTCTATGGAATCTTTTAAGAAGATCGTACGTGAAAATGGTGTTGCGGTCATTGGACAGACGGGTAATCTTGTACCTGCAGATAAGAAGATGTATGCCTTGCGTGATGTTACGGCAACTGTAGGATGTGTTCCTTTGATTGCTTCTTCTATTATGTCTAAGAAACTTGCCAGTGGTTCTGATGCAATTGTGCTGGACGTTAAAACAGGTACAGGTGCATTTATGCATACAAAGGAAGATGCGTTTGAACTGGCAAAGACAATGGTTTCCATTGGTACACATGTTGGCAGAAGCGTGCGTGCACTAGTTACAGATATGAACCAGCCATTAGGTATGAAGATTGGCAATGCATTAGAAGTTCAGGAAGCAGTTGAAGTATTGAGTGGTGAAATCAATGAAAAGGATCCATTATTTGAAGTATGTATGCTTCTTGGTGAGAATATGCTGATTCTTGGCAATCTAGCAAAGAATGAAGAAGAAGCTAGAAAGATGCTGATTGAAAAGATTCATGACGGCAGTGGCTTGAAGAAGCTGCAGAATATGATTGCTTTAGAAGGTGGAGATGCTTCTTATTTAACAGTTGAAAATATGAAGAAACTCGTTTCTGTAAAACAGTATATTGATGTTAAGAGTGAAGTAGATGGGTATGTTGTTGGAATGAATGCACAGGCAATTGGAACAGCTGCACAAATGCTAGGTGCTGGCAGGGCAACAAAAGAAGATGTCATTGATCCTTCTGTTGGTATGGTCATGAAAGTAAGATGTGGAGATCAAGTGAAGCGTGGCGATACATTATGTACGCTATATGTCAATGATGACAAGAATGTAGAAGATGTTATCAAGATGATGCATGAAGCAATTCATATTGAAGAAGAGCTATGTGATATTCCACCAATGGTATATGGTGTTGTTACAGAAAAAACAATCAATGAATAAAAAAACAAGATGGAGAGAAATCTCCATCTTATTCATTTGTGTAGTAGGAACAGATTTTACGTGCTTCTGCTTCATTGAGATAGTGAATACCTTTAGCATCTCTTTTTAATATAATTGCGACACCTTTTGCCTTTGAATCACGATTACTTAAAATCGCTAAAGAATCATCATATCTTTCACTAGGTTTTTCACTTGCATTGTAGATGATACGATACTCATTTCCAAGCTCAGGTAGTGATAATTCAATCAGATCTCTTTTCCCATTGTATGAATCATGCATCATTTCACGAATGACTTTGTTTGTTTCATAGAATAATTCATCCATGAAGTAATCAGAAGTATGCTGAATATCAACTTCTTTTTTAGAATCATCTTTGTAGTATGTTTTCATGATCAATGGACCTTTTACAATTGTTGGTGCATTACTACCATAAAATGCTACGACATATGCGTAGTGGTGAGTGTATGCAAATGGATAATATAACTTTTCACGATTTGACATAAAAAACTCTCTTTGCTTGTAATATACCCCTAAAACAAGGGCCTTGCAAGAGGTATAATACGTTTGAAGGGGAAAAAATTCATGGAGATTGAAATATTACAGTTAAAGGAAGGGGCCAAAAAAGCAACAGGTACAACAATCATTATTGATGTATTTCGTGCTTTTTCTTTGGAGGCATATTTATTTGCCCAAGGTTGTAAAGAAGTTAGAGCAGTTTATGATAAGCAACAGGCTTATGCATTTAAGAAAGAACATCCAGAATATATTCTGATTGGTGAAAGACAAGGAAAGATACTTCCAGGATTTGATTATGGCAATGCGCCTAGCAGTATTACTGGAAAAGATTTCAGTGGTAAAACAGTGATTCATACCACAACAAATGGTACACTTGGCATTCAGAATGCATCGCATGCTGCGGATATCTATGTTGCTTCTTTAGTAAATGCAAAAGCTACAGTTGAAGTAATTAAAGCCCATCATCCAGAGCATATCAGTATTGTATGTATGGGATGGGAAGACAGAGAAACAGAAGAAGATACACTTTGTGCACAATACATGCGTCATTTATTTCTAGATGAAGATGTGAAAGATATTCAAACGAAAGCAGATGCTCTTCGCTATAGTGAAGGAAAGAAATTCTTTGATCCATTGCAGCAGGATGTATTTCCAAAAGAAGATTTTGCATTATGTACAGATGTAGATCGTTTTGATTTTGCAATACATGCTGAAATGCATGGACGTATTGCATATAACAGAAAGGAATATTTACATGCATAAAAAATATTTTTTCTTTGATATTGATGGAACATTAACAGATAACAAAACACACAAGATCGTTCCAAGTGCAAAAAGAACATTGGACCGGTTAAAGGCAAATGGACATTTTGTATCTATCGCAACAGGCAGAGCACACTATAAAGCCATTTCTTTTACAGAGAAAATAGATATTCATAATATTGTCTGCAATGGTGGCGGGTGTATTGTGATTGATGATCAGGTTGTTGATTTACAACCAATTCCATTAAAAGAATCCATTCATATACTAGAACAGGCAGATCAAAATCATGTTGGGTGGCTGTTAGCTTTAAATGATGATGATACTGTTATTATGAAAGATTATCGTTTTTTAGAAACTGCAGGACTCAGAAAAGAATTAACAACATATTTGTATGATCCAGCACTAGACTATCACACATTGCCATCCATTATGAAAATGTATCTTGCATATACAAAAGAAGATGAAAAGAACTATCCATGGATCAATGCAGTTGGCAGACTGCGCATGTTTGATGAATATGTCATCTATCAGTATGATGCAAAAAAAGATGGCATTTTAAGAATGATGGAATATCTACATGCACCGATTGAAGATGTTGTTGTATTTGGAGATGATACAAATGATCTTGTCATGTTTGATCCTTGCTGGACATCCATTGCGATGGAAAATGGAAAAGAAGAGTTAAAGAAGAAAGCAACCTATGTTACGGATACAAATGTAAATGATGGTATTGAGAAGGCTTGCAGACACTTTGGATGGATATGATATTGACTATTTCATATAGTTTATGCTATTATCTTGTGGCGTTTAGTAGCGCATCACTGTTCCGCTGGCAAAACAGGCTAAGAGCTGTTGATCATTCGTATATATAAGGAGAAAAAAAAAATGGATTTAAGTTTAGTTGACAAGATTACTAAGAATCAGTTACGTAACGATATCCCAGAATTCAAGTCTGGTGATACTGTAAAGGTTCACGTACGTATCAAGGAAGGTAACAAGACACGTATTCAGATTTTCGAAGGTGTTGTTGTTGATCGTTCTAATGGTGGTATTGGTGCTACATTCACAGTTCGTAAGATTTCTAGTGGTGTAGGTGTACAGAGAACATTCCCAGTACATTCCCCAATCCTTGAAAAGATCGAAGTTGTTCGTTATGGTAAGGTTAGAAGAGCTAATCTCTCATACCTCAAGGGTAGATCTGCTAAGAACGCTCGTATCAAGGAAGATCGTCGATAAGATCCATCATAGAGAAAGCATTATGCTTTCTCTATTTTTTTGATGTATAATGATTGCGTTATGGAAAATAAAGAGAAACAACAGTTCAGTGAAACACAGGTATTTGAGAGATTAACAAATCCTGAAATCGATGAAAAAAAGAAAAATGTAGAAGAAAAGAGAAAAAAATCTGAAAAAAAAGAAGAACATGAAGAATCTGCTACAGATGAAGTATTTTCTTTTATCAAGGATCTTGCAATATGTATGGTGATTGTTTTTGTGATTACCAATTTTGTCATTCGTCCTGTACAGGTAAAAGGAAACTCTATGTATCCTACATTGGAAGATGAATCAATTGGTGTATCAAATACACTTGGCTATCAATTATCACCACTCAAACGTTTTGATATCGTTGTTATTTATGTTCCAGAAAAGAATGAATACTTAGTCAAGCGCGTCATTGGATTGCCTGGAGAAACAGTATCCTATTCAAATGGACAGCTATATATCAATGGTGAAAGTGTTGATGAAGATTTCTTATCGCAAGAATATGTGGAATCTTATGGATCTGGATGGATGCCAGATGTCAATGAAATTACATTAGGTGAGGATGAATATTATTGTCTTGGTGATAATCGTCCACATTCTTCAGACTCAAGATACTATGGACCATTCAAGAAGGAAAATATTCGATCAAAAGGTATTTTCATAGCATGGCCATTGAGTGATTTTGGTGTTGAAACATGGTAATATATGCTCCTAGATTTAACTAGGAGCACTTTTTGAAAAAAGAGGAAGGAGAACAGATGGTAAAAGTACAATGGTATCCAGGCCACATGGAAAAAGCAAAACGTGGCATGTTAGAAAAATTAAAAGCAGTTGATATGATCATTGAATTACGTGATGCAAGAATGCCTGAATCCAGTAGAAATCCAATGTTAATACAAATGGCTAATCAGAAGCCAAGATTGATCGTTCTATCCAAAATGGATCAGGCAGATCCTGTACAGACAGAACTTTGGCTGAAGAAACTGCAGAGTGAAAATGTATCTTGTATTGCGGTAGATTTAATGAGAGATCCAGGATGTGGGAAAAAGATCATCCAGGCTGCTTTAAATGTCATGAAAGAAAAAAGAGACAAGCAAAGAGCAAAAGGAATCAATCCACGCGCAGTACGTGCAATGGCTGCAGGAATCCCTAATGTTGGCAAATCTACAATGATCAATCGTATTGCGGGAAAAAATACGTTAAAAGCTGCAGATAAACCAGGTGTAACGCGTTCTTTGACTTGGCTGCATGCAGATAAGGAGTTGGATCTTTTAGATACACCAGGTGTATTATGGCCTAAATTTGAAGATGAAAAGACAGGATCAATTCTTGCGGCTTTTGGTTCTATCAATGATGATATTCTAGATAAGAAGATGATTGCGATGGATGCCATTCATATCATTCAGGATCTGTATCCTGGTTTATTAGAAGACTACTATGAAAGTGGAGAAGTCAATCCTAATGGAATGTTAAAGGCAATTGCTGAAAAAAGACATTTCAAACTCAGTGATGATGTATTAGATACAAAGCGTGCTGCAGAAGCATTCTTGACAGATCTAAGACATGGAAAATATGGCAGATTGACATTGGAGCATGTAAATGAAGAAACAAGTGAAGATATGTGAAAATCTGTATGAACATCAATACTGGAGTGAAGGAAAACTTGTCATTGGAATTGATGAAGCTGGAAGAGGTCCATTAGCTGGACCATTGTCTGTTGCGGGTGTTATTTTTCCATCTGGGTATGAGAATCCTGCAATTTATGATTCCAAGGCATTGAGTGAAAAGAAAAGAGATGCCTTATTTGAAGTGATTAAAGAAGATGCTTTGTGGTTTGAAATTATTGAAGTGTCTGTAGAAGATATTGATCATTATAATATTTTAGAAGCAGACCGCAGAGCGATGTCAGAAATTGCAATGGATTCTTTCGCAGATATTGTTTTAAGTGATGCGATGAAAATGCATATTGAAAAGCCTGTGATTGATCTAGTCAAAGGTGATCAGAAATCTATTTCTATCGCTGCGGCAAGTATTTTAGCGAAAGTAACTAGAGATCGTATCATGAAAGAATATGATGTGCTATATCCAGAATATGGATTTAAGAATAATAAAGGCTATGGTACAAAACAGCATATGGATGCAATCCATACATATGGAATTACACCAATTCATAGAAGAAGTTTTGCACCGGTCAGTATTTATCAACAATCGTTATTTTAACAAGAAACTTCTTTTTGAAGTTTTTTTGTGGAATTGCTTCAAAATTTGTGAATATCTAATTAGAGGTATTTATGAATCAAAGAGAACGATTGATACAACTCAGTATTTTCTACAATGGAAACTGGGCAAAGATTGCTAAAGGCATCGCAACGAATGAAATAGTTCCTCATCATCCTTTAAAAAGTCCATGTATTACAATTTATGATGCCGTTTATCCAGATTGCTTAAAACGATTGCGTTATCCGCCATGGGTACTGTATTATCAAGGCGATATTTCACTGCTAGAGAAAAAATGCATGACAATTGTTGGCAGCAGAGAACTGTCAGACTATGGAAGAAGCGTAACGGAATTGGCTTCATCTATCTTATGTAGAAAGTATGTGATTGTTTCAGGACTTGCAAAAGGGGCAGATGCCTTTGCACATCGAACAGCGATTTCGTGTGGTGCGAAAACAATTGGTGTGATTGCTTCTGGCTTAAAGATACAATATCCTTCCTGTAATATAGATTTGTATAAGAAAATGCAGAAAGAACATCTCATCTTAAGTGAATATCCATATGATACAGGCATACAGAAACATCACTTTGCATGGAGAAATCGTATTCTTGCTGCTTTAGGGGAAGCATGTATTGTAACAAGTGCAAAAGTCAAAAGTGGAACAATGCTGACTGTCAATGAAGCAATCAATCTTTCAAAAGATGTATGGTGTTTTCCATATCCTTTTGAGAGTGAAGAAGGAAAAGGATGTAATAAATTAGTGCAGGAAGGTGCATTTTTGTTGTATGATACAAAACAATTATTCGATTTCGTCAGTTGAAATTCGGAAATATTTGTTTTATTGTGTTATCTGTTGTTTTAATATTATGCGAAATGGAGGACGTAAATGAAAAATTTAGTCATTGTGGAATCACCATCAAAATCCAAAACAATTGGTAAATATCTTGGAGAAGGCTATACTGTCGTTTCATCCAAGGGACATATTAGAGATCTTGCAATCAAAGGAAAGGATGGTCTAGGAGTAGACGTTGATAATAACTTTGCAGCAACATATCAAATCTCTAAAGATAAAAAAGAAACAGTCAAAGAATTAAAGAAGCTTGCAAGTGAATCAGACTATGTATATCTTGCAACCGACCCGGACCGTGAAGGAGAAGCAATCAGCTGGCATTTAGCACAGGAACTTGGTCTAGATGAAAGTCTTGTTGATCGTGTTACGTTCCATGAAATTACAAAAAACGCTGTCAAGGAAGCTTTCCAGCAGCCTCGTACGATTGATATGAATCTTGTACATTCTCAAGAAACACGTCGTATTCTGGATCGTATCATTGGTTTTAAGCTTTCAAAGCTGTTAAACAATAAAATCAAATCAAAGTCAGCAGGTCGTGTACAATCTGTTGCTTTGAAGCTGATTGTTGAAAAAGAAAAAGAAATCAAAGCATTTATTCCTGAAGAATACTGGGAAGTGGAAGCAGAATTCAAAAAGAAGAACAAGAAGTTTACTGCCAAACTTGCAAAGGTAGATGGCAAGAAAGCATCCTTAAAGAATGAAGAAGATGCAATGCGTGTCATTGAAGGAACAAAGGGTGCATTTACAGTTTCTAATATTAAAACAACAAAGACAAAGGGAAAAGCACCATTACCATTCATTACATCCACACTGCAGCAGGAAGCTAGTACAAAGCTTGGCTTCTCTGCACGTAGAACAATGTCAATTGCACAGATTCTTTATGAAGGCATTGATGTTGGAAATGGTTCTGAAGGTTTGATTACGTATATGCGTACAGACTCTACAAGACTATCAAATCTCTATACGAGTGGTGCAAGAGATTTGATTGAAAAGGAATATGGTAAAGAATATCTTGGAAGTTATCACGCACATAATGATGATGGTGCCCAGGACGCACATGAAGCAATTCGTCCAACAAATATTTCATATACACCTGAATCTATTAAATCTCATTTAACAAATGAACAATACAAACTATACAAGTTTATTTACTATAGAGCATTAGCTTCACAGATGGCACCAAGTGCATTTGACAAGGTAACAGTCACATTATCACAGAATGCATTTGATTTTACTGCCAATGGAAGCGTATTGGCATTTGATGGGTATTTGAAGGCATATGGTGATTATTCCACCAACAAGGATACAATTCTTCCATCTATGGAAGAAGGGGAAACAATGGATGCACAATCCATTACACCATCCCAGCACTTTACAGAACCACCAAAGCGCTATACAGAAGCAACTCTGATCAAGAAGCTGGAAGAAGATGGCATTGGAAGACCATCCACATATGCAATGATCATTGATACGATCCAACAAAGAGGCTATGTAACGCTGGCACCAGTTGCAGAAAAGAGCCGTACAAAATTCTTTACGCCAACAGAACAGGGAGAATTGACAACAGAAAAGCTGGATCAGTATTTCTCTTCTATTATCAATGTTTCCTATACAAAGGATATGGAAACAGAACTGGATGAAATTGCGGAAGGAAAGCGTGAAGAAGTTCCAACACTGCGATCTTTCTATGACAAGTTCACACCATTATTAGAAGTTGCCTATGACAAAATGGAAAAGGTAGCTCCAGAAAAGGTGGGTGAAATCTGTCCTGAATGTGGTGGAGAACTCGTTTATCGTAATTCTCGCTATGGTAAATTTATTTCCTGTTCCAATTTTCCACAGTGCAAATATACAAGAAGCTTAGAAAACAAGGAAAAGGAAAAGCCAGAACCAACAGGTAAGATGTGTCCGGAATGTGGAAGTGAATTATTAAAGAGAAAGTCTCGTTTTGGCACATATTTCTTAGGCTGTTCTGCATTCCCTAAGTGTCGTTATATGGAAAATCTGGAAGGTGAAAGAATCGTATCCAAGAAAGATAAAGAAAAATCATCTTCCACAAAAAAGACAACTACAAAGAAAACCGCTGCGAAAAAGTCTGCCGCAAAGAAAACAACAGCGAAAAAGACGACAGCGAAGAAAACAACAAAGAAGAAGGTAAGTGAATGAAAGAAGCAATCGTAGTAGGTGCAGGACTTGCGGGATGTGAAGCTGCATATCAGTTAGCAAAGCGTGGCATCCATGTCAAACTATATGAAATGAAGCCTCATAAAAAGTCAGAAGCTCACCATATGGATACATTTGCAGAACTTGTATGTTCGAACTCTTTACGTTCGGATGCTACAAGTAATGCTGTTGGATTATTAAAAGAAGAAATGAGAACGATTGGTTCTTTGATTATGGAAGTTGCGGATGAAACTGCAGTTCCTGCTGGATCTGCATTAGCAGTGGATCGTACATTGTTCTCGCAGAAAATTACAGAACGTATCCAACAACATCCAAATATTGAAATTATTGATGAAGAAGTGGATCATATTCCATCTTCTCCATGTGTGATTGCTACAGGACCTTTATCTTCTGATGCAATGGTGAAAGCAATTGGAACAATTATTGATAACAAATATTGTTATTTCTATGATGCTGCTGCTCCAATTGTGTCATTTGACAGTATTGATATGAACATTGCATATAAGAAGAGCAGATACGATAAAGGCAGCGCTGACTATATCAACTGTCCTATGGATGCAGATCAGTTCAATGCATTCTATGATGCCTTAATTACGGCAGAAGTTGCTGAAGTTCATGGCTTTGAAAATGAAAAGGTATTTGAAGGTTGTATGCCATTTGAAGTGATGGCAAAGCGTGGCAGAAATACATTGTTATTTGGTCCAATGAAACCTGTAGGTCTAGAAACACCAGATGGAAAGCGTCCATATGCAATTGTACAGCTGCGTCAAGATAATGTAGAAGCATCCTTGTATAACATCGTAGGATTTCAGACGCATTTAAAATGGCCTGAACAGAAGCGTATCATCCGTATGATTCCGGGACTGGAAAATGCTGAAATCGTTCGTTATGGTGTCATGCATAGAAATACATATATCAACTCTCCTGTTGCATTAGAAGAATCTTATGCATTCAAGGGTAGAAATGACTTATTCTTTGCGGGACAAATGACAGGTGTTGAAGGATATGTAGAATCCAGTGCTTCTGGTATGCTTGCAGGTATTAATCTAGCACATGTACTCAATGGGGAAGAAGTTTGTCTACCAGGCAATCAGACTGTCATTGGTTCAATGTCTTACTATATTACACATGCAGATCCTAGAAACTTCCAGCCAATGAATGCAAACTTTGGTATTGTTCATTTAGATGCTGCAGTAAAGAAGAAGGATCGCAAGAATGCATATGCACCGCAATCTTTAGAAATCATCAGAAAGCTCAAGGAAGATGGCAGACTTTGAGAATTCATTAGAATCTTTCTTACATCATATTGCGTTAAGCAGAACAGGCTCGCAAGATACCCAGGATGCCTATCGTAGAGATGTAGAAAGATTTCTAACATATCTTCGAGAAAATGATATTCAATCCTTTGAAGATGTGAAGAAAGAAGATATTGCTGACTATATTACACAATTGAGAAGTGGTGAATTTACAGGCAATCAATTATCCAATGCATCGTATGCAAGGAATCTGTCTTCTTTAAAAAGTTTCTATCGATATTTGAATCGACAGGAAGGAATCCAGAATAATCCCATTCTTTTATTTCATTCCGTTACAAATAAAAGAAAACTGCCAGAATATTTAACATTTGATCAGATGGAAACATTGCTGGATCATTTTGATCTTGCAGATCCGATTGCTGTAAGAGATCGCAGTATGATTGAAGTGATGTATGCCTGTGGTTTGCGTGTTTCTGAATGTGCTGGATTAAAAGTAAAAGATATCAATCTGAAAGAAAGATATCTTACAGTAATTGGAAAAGAAAGCAAAGAAAGAATGGTTCCATTCTATCCACGCTGTGCTTCTCTTTTAGAACACTATATGCAAGTCATTCGACCAATGCTTCTAAAAAAACAAGAAGATCATGGAATCTTGTTTGTGAATCAAAGAGGACTTCCAATTACTTCTAGAAGTATTCAGAATATCTGTGAAAAGGCTGGAAGGGATGCTGGCATATCCATGCATATTCATCCACATATGATTCGTCATTCATTCGCAACCCATTTGCTGGACAATGGTGCAGATCTTAGAGTCGTTCAGGAACTGCTTGGTCATGAGAATCTGCAGACAACACAGATCTACACGCATGTATCTCAAGATCGTTTAGCAAACGTTGTTGAAAAAGCACATCCAAATTCAAAAACGAATCAGAAATAATCTTTAAAAATTGTTGTAAGCGAGTAAAATAGAAGTAGAGGTATATACGATGTCACTATTTGAAAATGATCAACAATATTTATTAAAAATTAACAGAATGGCAGCGGAAGATCCAATGCGTCTCGTATCTGAATTACATGAAGCGCATTATCTACTGGAAAGTAATGTCATTTCTCAAACTTGTTACGATAGAGTGAAACAGATTGTTGAGGAAGTATCTCGTAAGCAGAAGTAATTCTTTGAATTTCCTATTGCATATCTTTCTCAGTTTGATACAATAGTTCAGAAGAAAAGGAATTGAATTACGCGTGTAAGAATCAATCCCTTTTTTTAAGAAGTATGGAGGCGTTTTATGAACAAGAACTCACTAGTTTCAATGCGTGATCTTTCAAAGGACGATATGATTCATATTCTTAACGATGCTTTAATGTTTTCTAATTCTCAATCAGATTGGCAATTGCCTGATAAGGCATTGATCGCCAATCTTTTTTTTGAAGCATCCACAAGAACACATTATTCCTTTGAGTCTGCTGAATTGCAGTTAGGATGTAAAGTTGCAGATATTGCGACAAATGCATCATCCGTAACAAAAGGAGAAACTCTTTACGATACATGCAAGACATTGGAATCTGCAGGATACAATGCACTTGTGATTCGTTCTTCTAAAGAATTCTACTGGAATGAGCTGGAAGGATTAAATATTCCTGTATTGAATGCAGGAGATGGTGCAAATGAGCACCCAACACAATGCTTATTAGATTTATTGACGATCTATAAGGAATTCCACAAGCTGGAAGGAATTAAGGTAGTCATCTGTGGTGATGTTGCACACTCAAGAGTTGCACAGTCTGACAAGTATGCATTTGAATTATTTGGTATGGATGTAAAGTTTGCTGGACCAAAGGAATTTGAAAGAGATGGCTATCCATTTGTAGATTTTGATGAAGCAATCAAAGATGCAGATGTTGTCATGATGCTTCGTATTCAGAAAGAAAGAGGTGCTGCATTGTCTAATATGAATGATGCAGAATACCTTGAAAAATATGGCATGAACAAAAGAAGATATGCAATGTTGAAAGACAATGCAATTATTATGCATCCAGCACCAGTCAACCGTGGTATTGAAATCGATACGGATTTAGTAGAAGCTGAAAAATCACGTATCTTCCAGCAGATGCATAATGGAATGCTTGTAAGAAAAGCAGTTATCAAGCGTGCATATGGACACGCACCATTTGAGGAAAAATAAATGAAAAAGATCATTCGAAACGCAGATGTCCTGTACCAGGGAAAACTTCAGAAAGTCGATGTCTTGTTTGATGAAAATCAAATTATTGAAGTTGGTGAAAACATTCATGAAGACTGTGAAGTGATTGATGCAGCAGGATTGACATTATTACCTGGACTTGTTGATGTACACGTCCACTTCAGACAGCCTGGTCATGAAGAAAAAGAAACGATCCACACAGGATCATTAGCGGCAGCACATGGAGGATTTACTTCTGTATTTGCGATGCCAAACGTTGTTCCTTCTCCAGATGGAAAAGAAGTCATGGAAGAGTATTTAAAACTGATTGAAGAAGAATCTGTTGTGCATACGTATCCATATGGTACGATCACAAAGAAAGAACAGGGAAAAGAGTTATCAGACCTGGATGGAATGAGCCAGCTTGGTGTTCATTGGTTTAGTGATGATGGCGTTGGCATGAATGATCAGAATCTTTTAAGAGAAGCTTTTGAAAAAGGAAAACAGGATAATTTCATTATTGCCTGTCATACAGAAGATTTAAAATATCGCCCACAAGGCGGCAGTGTGCATGACAGTAAGGTCGTTACAGAAAAAGGATGGATTGGTATTAGTGACGCGTGTGAAAGTGAACCATTGAAAAATGATTTACAGACAGCACTTGCGGTCAATGGAAAATACCATGCCTGTCATATCTCATCACATCTTTCAGTAGAGGCTTTACGAGAAGCAAAGCAAAAAGGTGGAGATGTCAGTGCAGAAGTCACAGTACATCACTTATTACTAGAAGATAAAGATGTAAAAGGTCCAATGTGGAAAATGAATCCACCTCTTAGAACACATGAAGATCGTATGTGTTTAATTGAAGCATTAGAAGATGGTACATTGGATTTTATCGCAAATGATCATGCACCACATACAATGCGTGATAAAGCACGTCCTATGGCAAACAGTGCCTTTGGTATCGTATCTTTAGAAACTGCATTCCCACTTCTTTACAGTGAATTTGTTTATCGTACAAAGCGATGGACATTAAATCAGCTTGTTGAATGGATGAGTGAAAAACCAGCAAAGAGATTTGGCTTAAATCATGTTGGAAAAATAGAAAAAGGATATACAAGTGACATGTTTCTTGTACAATTGAATCAAGAAAGCATGATCGATGCGGATACGTTCGAATCAAAAGGAAAGAATACACCTTTCAATGGGTGGAGCGTATATGCTGAAATCAAACAGACAATTGTAAACGGAAAGACAGTGTGGAAAAGGTAAAACATGGAGAGACTTTTAGTTTCAGGTACTGAAATCTTAAGTGAATCATTCAGGATACACAAATATCGGTAATGAACGTGTAAACTTTGTTATCAATACAAAATAGAATACAAGTGCAGATGGATTCTTGATTCATCGTATATCTGCAGAAAATAGTATTTCCTGCGTGACTCTTTAGATACACTGGCTGCACTATGTAGAGTATTGGAATCTAGAAGTTATTGACTTTAATAAATGAAATGGGGAAATGATGAAAGTAGATACAGGAATCATTAAAAGTAATACATACATTGGAAAAGATGTATATAAAATGGAAATTCAGACTGATTTAGCAGATGAAGTGAAATGTGGTCAATTTGTTGAAGTAGAAGTTCCAAGCTACTTCTTGAGAAGACCAATCAGTGTCTGTGAAGTCAAAGAAGATCACACAATTGTTCTTGTGTATAAAGTTGTTGGTGATGGTACACGCTTTATGACAACAATGCATGATGAAATATCACTGTTTGGTCCGTGTGGAAATGGATTCCCAGTGGAAGATGAAGATGTATTGTTGATTGGTGGCGGTGTTGGTGTGCCACCACTCTTACAGACAGCTAAAGAATACAAAAAGATTGGCAAGAATGTAAGTGTTGTTGTAGGATTTAATACAAAGGAAGATGCAATTCTGATTGATGAACTCAAAGAATACAGCGATGCTTTGTATATTGCGACAATGGATGGCAGCGAAGGCACAAAGGGAACTGTCATTGATGCAATCAATGAAAACAATGTCGATTGTGAATATGTATTAAGCTGTGGGCCATTACCGATGTTGAAAGCAGTCAATACAAAATACACAAAGGGCTGTATTTCATTAGAAGCTAGAATGGCTTGTGGTATTGGTGCATGCATGGGATGTGTTGTCAAAGATAGTGATGGAAACAGTTTGCGTGTATGTAAGGATGGACCAGTATTCCCAATTGGAAAGGTGGTGCTATAAATGGATTTATCTGTAAAACTGCCTGGATTGAATTTAAAAAATCCAATTATCCCAGCCAGTGGATGCTTTGGATATGGAAGAGAATATGCTGAATTGTATGATCTTTCTTTATTAGGCGGTATCGCCATTAAATCTGCTACACCTGTAGAAAGATTTGGCAATCCTACACCAAGAATTGCGGAAACACCATGTGGTATGTTGAATGCAATTGGACTACAGAATCATGGTGTGGATTACATTATTGAAAATGAATTGCCATTTTTGGCAAACTACGATACAGAAATCATTGCGAATGTTGCTGGAAGCAGTGAAGAAGACTATGTGACTGTCATTGAAAAAATGAATGATAATCCAACAGTCAAAGCATTTGAATTAAATATCTCCTGTCCAAATGTAAAGCATGGAGGTATGGGACTTGGTACACAGCCAGAACTAGCTAAGCACGTTACACAAATGTGTAAGAAAGTTGCGAAGAAGCCTGTGTATGTAAAGCTTTCACCAAATGTAACGGATATTGTTGCGATTGCAAAAGCAGTTGAAGAAGGTGGTGCTGATGGTCTTGTCATGATCAATACACTGTTAGGCATGCGTATTGATTTAAAAACAGGAAAACCAGTACTTGCCAATACTACAGGCGGCTTAAGTGGACCAGCTGTAAAACCAGTTGGTATTCGCTGTGTATATCAGTGTGCAAAACAAGTAAATATACCAATCATTGGTGTTGGTGGTATTACTAACAGTGAAGATGTTCTTGAATATCTTCTTGCAGGTGCAAGCGCAGTGGAAGTTGGCGCAATGAATTTTAAGGATCCATATATTTGTAAGAAAATCATTGAAGATCTTCCACAAACATTAAAGAAATATGGTTATACATCAGTGCAGGATGTGATTGAAAGGAGACAAAAATGAGTAGAACAATTATTGCATTGGATTTTTCAAACAAGGAACAGGTATTAGATTTTTTAAGACAATTTGATGAGCCAGTATATGTAAAAATTGGTATGGAATTAACATATGCATGTGGCTTAGAGATTGTTAAGGAAGTGAAGAACATGGGACATAAGATCTTCTTGGATCTCAAACTCCATGACATTCCAAACACAGTCAAAGGTGGCATGAAGAACCTTGCAAAGCTTGGTGTAGATATTGTTAACTGCCATTGTGCAGGTGGTATCGAAATGATGAAGGCTGCTAAGCAAGGCATTTTGGAAGGAACACCAGAAGGACAGGAACCAGCGAAGTTGATTGGTGTAACTGTATTAACAAGTACATCTAAGGAAAGTATGAATGAAGAATTAGGTATTCCTGGTGAAGTGATTGATACAGTCATTCATTATGCAAAGAATGCAAAGGAAGCTGGCTTAGATGGTGTTGTATGCTCCGTTCATGAAGCAAAGGCAATCCATGAAGCTTGTGGTGATGATTTCTTGACAGTTACACCTGGTATCCGTTTAGCAGGTAATTCTGTAGATGATCAGAAGAGAGTCGCTACGCCTGAATTTGCCAAGGAACAGGGTTGCGATATGATCGTTGTTGGCAGAAGCATCACAAAGAGTGAAGATCCAAAGGCTACTTATAAAGCAATTGAAGAGGTAATGGGATAATGGAACAGTATAAGAAGGAATTTATTGAATTCATGCTTTCATGCGATGTATTGAAGTTTGGAGATTTTACATTAAAGTCAGGTAGAAAATCACCATTCTTCATGAATGCAGGCTTATATGTAACTGGCAGACAGTTATCTGAATTAGCTCGCTACTACGCAAAGGCAATTCATGATCAGTTTGGAGATGACTTTGATGTATTGTTTGGCCCTGCATACAAGGGTATTCCTCTAACAGTTGCTACATCTATGGCTTACTATGATCTTTATGGAAAAGAAATTCGTTACTGTTCTAACCGTAAAGAAATCAAGGATCATGGCGATACAGGTATCTTGCTAGGTTCTAAGCTAAAGGATGGCGATCGCGTTGTCATGATTGAAGATGTTACTTCTTCTGGTAAATCCATGGAAGAAACAGTTCCAATCGTTAGAGAACAGGCAAACGTTGAAATCATAGGTTTGATCGTTTCTTTGAATCGTAATGAAAAGGGTAAGTCTGATAAGACAGCCTTGAAGGAAATCAGTGAGTTGTATGGCTTCCCAACAGCTGCAATCGTAAGCATGCCTGAAGTTATTGAAGTCATGAAGGAAGAAAACCGTCTTGATGATGAACTATTATCAAGAATTGACGCATATTACGAACAATACGGTGCAAAAGAGTAAAAAAATTCTGGTTTTTGAATAAAAACCAGTTTTTTTTATGATTTTTCTAAAAAAAATGTAAAAATCATGAATTTAAACGCTTTCTGAAATAAAATGTAACTTGTTTCATTAAAATTTATGAAAAATAAATCATTTTTATTGAAAAATGATTGCAGAAGAATCTTGATGGTTGTATAACTATTGCATCAAGCAAAGACCAGGAAAAGTAGTTTGATAAACAGTTGATAGTGAATAGAGGATAGTGGAAACTCTATGATATGCATCTTATGAAAGAACACCTGAACAGCTGCGAATCGAAAAGATATGAGTAGACTTCGCCGGAAGCAGACCGTTATCACTGACCCCAATTGTAAAAGATTGGAGACTAAGCGACTAATCAATAGATTAGTAATCTGGGTGGCACCGCGGAGACATAGCAGTCCTTCGTCCCATGTATAAATTACATAGGACGGAGTGACTGCTTTTTACTTTTAACATATGAGGGAGAAAAGATTATGTGTGGATTAATTGTTTCTACGGATCCAAAAACAGATCGTAAGGATTTTGAAAAAGGACTGGCTTGTTTAAATGATCGTGGTCCTGATGACGCTAAAATCGTAACTATTGATGATTGTCTAATGGGATTTGCAAGATTAAGCATCATGGACTTAAGTACAAATGGAATGCAGCCATTTGAAAGAGATGGATTTTCAGTTGTATGCAATGGTGAACTGTATGACTTTAGAAAATGCAAAAAAGAGTTAGAAAAGAAATATACATTTTCTTCTGACAGTGACTGTGAATTGCTGATTCCATTATTTGAAGAATATGGATGTGATATGTTTGCAAAATTAGATGCAGAATATGCACTTGTCATGTATTCAAAAAAGACAGGATTTATTGCTTCTCGTGATCCTATTGGCATTCGTCCATTGTTTTATGGATATACCAAAGATCATAAAATTGCATTTGCATCGACTGCAGAAAGTCTGATGTGTATTGCAGATGAAGTAACGCCATTCCCACCTGGATGCTACTACAAAGATGGTGAATTCATTCCATATACAAAGATTTATAAAGCTGATCAGACACTGCATGTAAGCGAAGAAGAAGCTGAAAAAGGAATTCATGATTTATTGGTTGATGCGGTCATCAAAAGAATGGATGCAGATGCAAAGTGTGGATATCTATTAAGTGGTGGTTTAGATTCTTCTCTTGTTTGTGCAATTGCTCAAAAACATGCAGATCATCCGATTCGTACATTCTCTATTGGCATGGATACGGATGCAATTGATTTGAAATATGCAAGAAAAGTTGCTGCATTTATTGGCAGTGAACATACTGAATTCATCATTACTAAAAAAGATGTATTAGATGCTTTGCAGAAAGTCATTCAAGTTCTAGGAACATGGGATATTACAACGATTCGTGCATCGATGGGTATGTATCTATTATGCAAAAAGATTCATGAAACAACAGACATTAAAGTACTTATGACAGGAGAAGTCAGTGATGAATTGTTTGGTTACAAATATACAGACTTCGCACCAGACAGCTCATCTTTCCAGAAAGAAGCCGAAAAAAGAGTCAAGGAATTGTATGAATATGATGTATTAAGAGCTGATCGTTGTATTTCAAGCAATTCAATGGAAGGAAGAGTTCCATTTGGGGATCTTGCATTTGTGAGATATGTCATGGATCTTGATCCATCCATCAAGATGAATCATCACAACATGGGTAAATACCTGTTAAGAAAAGCATTTGAAAAAGATCATCTTCTACCAGAAGAAATCTTATTCAGAGATAAAGCAGCTTTCTCAGATGCAGTAGGACATTCCTTAGTTAATGATCTAAAGGAATATGCGGAAGATAAATATGATGTTCTATCTTATGAAGAAAAGAGAAAAGCATATGCATGGAAGACACCATTTACAAAGGAAAGTCTTCTCTATCGAGAAATATTTGAAAAATTCTATCCAGCAATGGACAAGATGATATCTGATTACTGGATGCCTAATAAAGAATGGCAAGGTTGTGATGTCAACGATCCAAGTGCACGTTACTTATCCAACTATGGAGCTAGTGCATATTAAAAAAGGTGAAAGAAGAAGGAGATAAACGTTATGGAAAGACCATTTGAAGAATTCGGATCACTCGTATTTACAGAAGTTGAAATGGAAGAAAGACTTCCTTCCCCAGTTTACATGGCATGGAAAAAGACAATTGCTTCAGAATCACAGCTGGATCGTCCAACTGCAGATGCAATTGCACATGCGATGAAACGCTGGGCAATGGAACATGGCGCAACACATTTTACACACTGGTTTCAGCCTTTGACAGGCGGTACAGCTGAAAAGCATGATGCTTTTGTAGAACCAGGAAGTGATGGAGAACCTATTTCCAGATTCTCAGGAAAAATGCTGATCAAGGGTGAACCAGATGCATCTAGTTTCCCATCTGGCGGCTTAAGAGCTACATTTGAAGCAAGAGGCTATACATACTGGGATGTTACTTCTCCTGTCTTTATTAAAGAAGGGGTTCTATGTATTCCTACAGTGTTCGTATCCTATAATGGTGAAGCACTTGACCGTAAAGAACCACTTTTGAAATCACTTGAAGTATTAAGCAAATACGCAACAAAAGTAGTGAACAAGCTTGGTGATAAGAAAGTTAAGAGTTGTGATATTTCTGTTGGTCTGGAACAAGAATATTTCTTGATTGATAAAAAGTATTTTGATGCTCGTGTGGATTTGAAACTTTGTGGAAGAACATTGTTTGGTGCTCCAGCAACAAAGGGACAGGAATTGGATGACCACTACTTTGGTGCTATTCCACTGCGTGTAAAAGCATTCATGAAAGAAGTGAATGAAGAATTGTGGAAGCTTGGCATCTATGCAAAAACAGAACATAACGAAGTTGCTCCTGCACAGTTTGAATTGGCACCTGTATTCTCTGGTGGAAATATTGCGGTCGATCAAAACTTATTGATCATGGATGTATTAAAGAAAGTTGCGGATAAACATGGATTTGCTTGCCTATTGCATGAAAAACCATTTGATGGAATCAATGGTTCTGGCAAGCATAACAACTATTCTATTGTGACAGATGATGGTCAGAATCTGTTTGATCCAGGCAAGAAGCCAATGGATAATATTCGTTTTTTGACATTTACATGTGCGTTTATTGAAGCCGTAGATACATATCCTGTATTGTTAAGACTTGCTGCAAGCTCTGCAGGAAATGACTTTAGACTTGGAGCAAACGAAGCTCCACCAGCAATTATTTCGATATACCTGGGAAGCTATATTGAAGATATTCTTTATAGCCTCCATTCTGGAAAGCGTAAGAAGGAAGGGGAAGTTGTGGATTCTAGCTTTGAACCAGTCAAAAACATTTCCTATATCCCTCATGACAACACTGATAGAAACAGAACTTCTCCTGTCGCTTTCACTGGAAATAAATTTGAATTCAGAATGCTTGGCTCAAGCATGAACGCTTCTTTCGCAAACACTGTTTTAAATACAATCATCGCACATTCTTTGAAGAAGATTTCTGAAGAGTTGGATACATGCAAGACAGTAGAAGAAGTGCGTGAAAAAGCATTGGAAATCTGTAAGAAGATCATCAAGAAACATAAAAGAGTATTGTTCTCTGGTGATGGCTATTCTGATGAATGGGTCAAGGAAGCTGAACGTAGAGGCTTGCCAAATGTAAAGAGCTTTATTGAAGCTTCACAGGCTTTAAAAGATAAGGATGTTGTTAAGCTGTTTACTGGTTTAGGTGTATATACTGAAACAGAACTCATGGCAAATGAGAAGATTCTTGAAGAAGAGTACTACAACGTCAAAGAAATTGAAATCAAGACACTCATTGCAATGGTAAAACGTGATGTACTTCCAGCAATGTGCAAAGAATATGATTTCTATGCAAAGGCGAATGGTGAAGGTGCACCAGCTTATTTGGCAAAGAGAAGCAAGAAACTTGCAGAATTGATTGATGCAACAGATACATCCATTGTTAAGCTGGAAGAAACACATGCATCTGTAAAGAAAGAAGCAGATACATATGAAAGAGGATATCGTACAAGATATGAGATTGTTCCTCTGATGCAGGAAGTAAGAGCATCTGTGGATGCCTATGAAGAAATCGCATCTAAGTGTTTCTATAAGCTACCAACATACGAAGACATGCTATTTGATCTATAAAAGAAAGAAAATCATCTGATTTCAAGAAAATCGCTGAACTGAAAAGTTAAATTCCACTTTCAAAAGAAAAATTTAAAAGTTGAAATTAGTTGTGCAGAAACAGTGCTGA
>CAKVBD010000006.1 GCA_934725105.1 uncultured Bulleidia sp.
TCTTTCCTTATCTTCCAGATCAATTTATCAAGAAATTACATTTTCTTCTTGACAAAGGTCATTTCATAACAGTTCACCCTGGTATTTGTAATATAATGAATGATAGAATTATTTATAACTTTTTATGCAACGGAGGAATTTCTATCATGATCAGACAAACATTACAGCCATACGTACCTTTAGCAGACATGCTTGTACGCACCTTTGGAAAAGGATGCGAAGTCGTATTACATGATTTAACAGATCCACAGCATTCTGTTGTGTATGTAGCGAACAATGCCGTTACAGGACGACAAATCGGAGAAAGTTTCAGTTCCCTTGTTGATCAGGTATTGCTCTCTCCAGATTTAAAGCAAAACTCTGTATCCAATTATTATTTTCATACAAAAGATATCAATGGTGGAAAACTCGTTCGCTCCTCTACACTTCTAATACACAAAGAAGATGGAACTTTAGATGGTGCACTTTGTATCAACCTGGATACTGAACCAATCACAGAAATGATTTCTTTTCTACAAAGCTTTCTTCCAGAACAACATGCTTCTCTAAATTCTTCAAAAGAAGCAGAAGTTCCACAGCTTAATGAAGAAGAAAATGTTTCTGTCATGGTTTCTTCTCTGATTGATCATATCTTAAAAGATATTTCTACCGATTCTACAAGAGAAGAACGTGTTGAAAAGATTCGTTTCATGGAAAATAAAGGTATTTTCTTAATGAAGGGCAGCGTTGAACAGGTTGCGGAAAAGATGGGTGTCAATAAAGTAACAATCTACAGCTACTTAGATGAAGTACACGGAAAGAGAAGATAAAAACAGGCATGATTTTCATGCCTGTTATTTTGATTAGTCTAAATCTTCTCCGTTTGTTTCAATGACTTTCTTGTACCAGTAGAAAGAATCTTTTCTTTCTCTATGGAAGTCACCGTTACCATCATTGTCTCTATCAACATAGACAAAACCATAACGTTTCTTCATTTCACCAGTAGAAGCAGATACAAGGTCTGTGCATCCCCACATTGTATAACCCATGAGATCTACACCATCTTCAATTGCTTCTTCCATTGCCTTAATATGATCTCTGAGATAGTTGATACGGTAGTCATCATGGAACTTGCCATCTTCACTTCTCACATCATTTGCACCCAATCCATTTTCAACGATCATTAATGGAATTTCATATCTGCCATAAACTTCATTCAAATAGATTCTTAAGCCTTCAGGGTCAATCTGCCAACCCCAGTCAGAACTCTTCAAGTATGGGTTTCCAACACCAGAGAACATATTTCCATTTGTCTTCAATACATCTGGATCAACAGTTGCTGTTGCAGACATGTAATAAGAGAAGCTGTAGAAGTCTACAGTACCTTCTTTTAAGATTTCAAAATCTTCTGGTTCTGTTCTAAGTGTAATGTTGTTGTCTTTGAAATATCTCTTTGCATAGTGAGGATAATGTCCACGCACCTGGACATCACCACAGAACCAGTTAGCCATCTGCATAGCACTCTGTGCAGCTCTTGCATCCTTTGGATTACATGTATATGGATATGTCATGTTACCAGCAATCATTAAACCAATCATGAAGTCAGGATTGATTTCATGACCAATCTTTACTGCCTTTGCGGAAGCAACAAACTGATTATGAAGTGCTGTGAAACGATCATTTCTTTCTTCTTCTGTTTCATTTGGATTGAACATTGGTTCATGATCCTTACCTAACATACCTAAAGACATAACACGGCCAAAGAAGTTGCAGCCACAGTTGATTTCATTGAATGTCAGCCAGTACTTAACTTCATCTTTGTATTCTGTAAATAATGTTGTTGCATACTTTACGAATGCATCAATACATTCTCTACCAGTCCATCCATTATATTTTTCACTGAGTCCCCATGGTAATTCATAGTGAGAAATTGTAACCAATGGTTCAATGCCATACTTATGACATTCAGCAAATACATTGTGATAGAACTGAAGACCAGCCTGATTTGGTTCAGCCTCTTCGCCTGTTGGGTAGATTCTAGCCCAGTTAATACTCAAACGGTAGCACTTAAATCCCATTTCACCATATAAAGCAATATCTTCCTTATAGTGATGATAGTGATCTACTGCATCATGAGAAGGATAATATACAGAAGGATCAATTTCCTTATCCCATAAACGTGGTGTAGAAACTGTTCCGCCTCTTACGTGATCTGGTACAGAAGCGCCTTTGCCATCTTCTTGCCAGCCACCTTCAAACTGGTTGGCAGCTGTAGCGCCACCCCATAAAAAACCTTTTGGAAATGCCATTTTACGATTCTCCTTTATTATCTATTGTATAAAAAAGACATTTACATGCCTTTTTTTACATTTTACCGCCTGTAAATGCCTGACCTTCGATAAGAACTCTGAGCATTAATACTGAGCCCCAAGGCTGCTTCTTAACTAAGCTCTTTGTATAGTTTGCTAAATCACCATGTGATCCATCATCTTCAACTTCAAACTGCATTTCGATTGGAGTCTTCATTTTTACAAATGTGTACTTTGGTGATTCCTGAGCAAGTAATAATTCTTTGATTTCATCTTTCTTCAATGCTGAAGAAACATTAACTAATGCCATATATGTTTTCTCTCCTTTAATTAGTATGTAATTATTATAGCATGTAAGCGTTTTATGTCATGTAAAAATTGTATTCACACAACTTCTCACAATCCAATTTCTTTCCTGGAATTTGATAATATTTTCATAACTTCCAAAGAATTTTCCAGCCACAAAACCATTGTAGAAGTATCTTTTTCTTCAATGACAGAAGCAATCTGTTCAAATTCCGTTTTCATTGGAGATTGCATTTCTTCCACATCAATATTGATCACTTCATCTTTGAGATGCAGAGTTAAATTCTGAATGATTCCAGGTCTAGAATCCATCTGTATATATCCCTTTGTCCCCTGGATCATAACACCATTATGCGATGCACTGTCTTTTGCCCCTGTACATACCGCAATATATTCTGGATATCTCATAATCAATGTTCCACTTGTATCTACACCATTAAAACCAATATTTGCTTCATAATGTGTAAAAACAGGTTTTCCAAACAATCCTTCCACAAAATGAATGTTATAGACATTGATATCATACAATGCCCCACCATATTCTTCTGGATCAAATGCTGGCAATACTTCATGTCTTAAATACGCATCATATCTGCTTGAATATTGTGAATAGTTACATTGGATCATTTTAATATCGCCAATACATGGAAGATACTTTTGAATATGCTGATAGTTTTTACTATAACGGGACATGATTGCTTCAAATACAAAGACATTGTTTTCTTTTGTTAAATCATACAGTTCTTTTGCCTGTTCATATGTTGAGGTAAATGGCTTTTCAACAATGACATGCTTATGCGCTAATATTGCTTTCTTTGCATATTCATAATGCAAAGAATTAATTAAACCAATATATACAGTATCAAAAGAATCATCTTTCAAAAACGCATCATAATCAGTATACAAAGAAGGAATTCCATATTCTTCAACAAGCGGTTTTCCTTTTTCTGCATTTCTACACCATAAGCTAGATACGACAATATCTGTATCTTTTAATATATGCAGTGCCATTTTAACAATGCCGCCATTACCAACAATACCAAGTTTCATACATTTATCCTTCAATCAATCCATAATACACAAATGCATTCCAGATACCATCATCAAGGATATCTGTTGTTACATAATCTGCATGTGCTTTTGCTTCCTCAGCAGCATTTCCCATCGCAACGCTTGTTCCACAAACCTGAAACATTGGAATATCATTTGCACTGTCACCAATACCGATGGCATTAAAGGATTCCTCATTGTAATGATCCAATACTTTTAAGATTGCGGTACCTTTTGTCACATTTCCATTTGTCACTTCACCAATACACAAATTTTCTTCAGGATGTTCTACTGATTTTGTTAATACAAATGGTTTTTCTAAGAGTTCTGCAAGTTTTGGATATAAAGGCAGCCAGCTAGGTCCATACGCACAAATCTTATAAATACTGTCATTTTCTTCGGAACCGAAACTTTCTGGATATGTACCATTTTCCATACATAATGCTACCTGTTTGTCATAATCCGTTTCACCACCAGAAAAATATCGCAAAAGATATTCATAGCCAACTTTTGAGCAGTAAGCACCTGCTGCTCCTTCTAAGCAATATCCTAAACCTGCTTTCAAAATCTGTTTTTTAATACGTGATACATCTCTTTGTGCAATTGGATGATCATAGATTCTTTTACCATCTGCATAAACCATGCCACCTGCACCTAGAATAAATCCATCAACATCATAGTTTAAATACTTTTGAATTTCAGAAAGTGATCTGCCCGTACATAAAAAAATCTTGTGTCCATTCTTTCTCGCAAGTTGAATTGCTTTTTCAGCACTATCTGGAATTCTTCCAATCTTTGTGGAATACAATGTTCCATCAATATCTAAAAATATAATCTTTTTCATGAATTAAGTATAAATGAAAAAAAACAGAAATCACCGAAAGATTTCTGTTAAATATAGAAATTCGTTAAGCCAATCTTTAATTGACCTGTTGTTGGATACATTCTGATATGTGAACCACGCATGATTCTCAGGGAATCGTCTGGCTTTAGGATTTGCTTCTTGCCATCAACTTCAACCAATCCTTCTCCTTCATAGCCAAAAATCATAATATTTCTTGTTAATTCTCTTTCAAAAACACAACCATTCTGATCAAAGCACACAATCGTCACGTCAACAAATCCACTAGAAATAACATTCACTGTAGATCTATCGCCACGTTTGTATTCACCTAATGCCGTTGTAGAAAAAACTTCACCAATTTCTTTGATTGTATGATTTACAGTCTGACCAAGCATAACTTCTAAATATACTGCATCTTCTAAAGCTTCTAAAACAATGACACGTCCTGTTGGTGTTACAATACCATCATATTTATTTAATTCCTGCATATGTGGAATGCCACGTTCATCTTTGATCGTTATACGCATTTTCCCCTGTTTTACAAATAACATTTTATAAAACCCAAATGCTTCTGGAGACATACTTGTACCTTTTCCCAAAGAATAAATATGTACCCCTTCCATGATCTGTTCTTGAATAATCGTTGAAGGAAGTGGCTGATTTAGCTGTGCTAAATTAAATACTTCACCGATTGGATATCTCATAGTTTCTGCCCCAGTACATAACCGTATTCAGCTTCTACCAAGATTTTAAATCCCATTTTCTGATAGAAATTGAATGCACGTTGATTATTTTTTGCGACACCAACCATGATTCCTGGAACCTGTTCTTTCTTTAATGCATCTAATAATGTATGCATCAACAATGTTCCACTGCCTTTTCCGCAGCAATCTTCTAAGATATCTACATGCAAATGTGCTGGATATTCTTTTTGATATGCCTCATATTCTGAAATATCACAACGGAACACAAAGGAAGGTGCAACCTTCTTGATTTCTTCAAAATACTCTTGGATATATTCTTTAAAAGATGCATAGCTTTCTGCACATAAGATATATCCCTGAATTTCTCCTTGATCATCTTGTAAAAGGAAACATTTTCCATGGTCCAGATATGGATCACAATACATCAACAAAGAGAAATTTCTATGTTCTTCATTCACTAAGTTATCAGGACTGCCTGTATGAATACAGATCTCATGACACTTATCTCTATATTTTTCTTCAAATGGTATTACTCTCATAACAAAGACATTTTAGCACAAAATATTACTTTGTGAAAAAACAGCCTCAATTACTGAGACTGTTTTAATAAATTACTTTTCAAATGTATCTGTCAGATCATCACCATTGCTAGCGATAACCTTCTTATACCAGTAGAAAGAATCCTTACGAGAACGGTTCATTGTTCCCTTTCCTTCATCATCCATATCAACATAGATGAATCCATATCTCTTTCTCATTTCACCTGTACCAGCAGAAACAACGTCAATGCATCCCCATGTTGTATAGCCAATAACATCCACACCATTTGCAATTGCCTTATCCATTGCTTCAATATGCTTTCTGTAGTATTCAATTCTAAATGGATCATGAATAGAACCATCTTCTTCCACTGTATCAAAAGCACCTAAACCATTTTCAACAACCATCATTGGCAGGTTATATCTCTGATACATCATTTCTAGATAGTACTGTAATCCATCTGGATCAACTGCCCATCCCCAGTCAGAGTATTCAAGATATTCATTCTTCTGACCATTAGAGAAGTTACCAGATACCTTATCTGTAACCTTATGTGTAGTTACTAGAGAAGACATGTAGTAAGAGAATGTGTACATATCAACTGTACCATTAGCTAAATCAGCTAAATCTTCTTCTGTAATGTCTAAATGAACATTGTGTTCATTCCAAAGTCTAGTTACATAAGAACCATATCCACCTAAGCACTGAACATCACCACAGTAGTAGATATTCTTTTCCCACTGATGCTGACAAGCTAAGATATCCTTTGGATCACAAGTTGCTGGATAGTTTGTAATACCACAGATCATGCATCCAATCATGTTAGATGGATCAATCGCATGACCAATCTGAACTGCCTTTGCAGAAGCTACAAATTCATAATGCAGGTGCTGATAAGCTTCCTGGTATTCTTCATCACTATGATTTCCACCAGCAAAGTCTAAGAACATGATTGTATTGTTGATTTCATTGAATGTCAGCCAGTTATGAACAAGTCCTTTGTATTCTGTAAAGCATGTTGTTGCGAATCTAACAAAATGTTCAATTGTTTCTCTGTTTGTCCATCCACCACAATGTTCTTCTAGATACAATGGTGTATCGAAATGCCAGATTGTTACTAATGGTTCAATACCATACTTCTGCATTTCCTTGAACATGTCACGATAGAATTCAACGCCTTCTCTATTTGGTTCTTTTTCTAATCCTGTTGGATAGAGTCTAGACCAGGAAATAGACATTCTAAACTGCTTGAATCCCATTTCAGCAAATAAAGCAATGTCTTCTTTATAGTGATGATATCCATCTACTGCTTCATGGTTAGGATAATGATATTCATCCAATACTGCATACTTTGCACCTTCAGGAAGCTTTTCATGTCTTTCTAATGTGCAATGATTACCATCTTTATCGATATATGTAATCTTTCTGTTTTCGTTGACTGTACCGCCTGTAGTAACGTCAGTCATAGCTGGGCCTCTACCACCAAGGTTCCAACCACCTTCATACTGGTTTGCAGCTACTGCTCCACCCCATAAAAATCCTTTTGGAAAATGTGCCATTTTTTTCTCTCCTTTTATTGATACATCTATTTTATCAAAGCGTTTACAAAATATATGTAAATTTGCTCGAAATAATATTTCAAAGATGAAAAAATACCAGATGCCCGTCTGGTATTGATTCGTCTTTCGCATGATTATGTGCTTGAGGAGGACACATCTATGCTATCTTATCCGGTTCATTATGCCATTTCTGCGTTTGCCCATAACGCAGGTACCGGATGTTATTGCCAACCATCGTAAAGAAGTGTTTGTTTCGGAAAGAGTAATGGTTAGCTCTAACTAACTATTATGTTAGCAGGCACTAACTGCATTGTCAACTACTTCAACAAAAAAATTCATATTCGTTAAAATATGAATTTCTTATCTTTATCATTCAATTTCATCAATGACTTCACCTACAAATACATAGTGCGGTTGCCAGCCATCATTACCATCAGGATACACTTTTTTACCAACACTGTAAAAATTCTGAATATCACTCGAAAGATCTTCCTTTGAAAACTGATGTTGATACAGCTTCCGACAAACAAATGTCAAGCTGGCTTCCTGAAAGCCAACACTGCCATGCATATCAACGGGCGTCAATCCAGCATTCTTTGCTTTTTCTTCATTTCTTCCAGAATGCGAACCCATATACTTTAATGCATCTTTCTTATCTTCTGGAAAGAAAGAAACTGTGAATGTATCATTCTTTAACAAGAATTCACTTGTATACCTGTCAGGATGTACATATACCGTCACTGTATCCTTATTCCAGATGGTTCCTAGACTTCCCCATCCAATCGTACATCCATCATAGCTATCTACTGTACCTGCCGTAACCAGTGCCCATTGATTTTTAAACATATCAAATACTGGATAATTCTCACTCATATCTCACTCCTTATATGATTTTGAAATATTGTAAAGCATTCTTAATGCCATCACATTCAATACGCTCAGTAATATAGTCTGCCTTTTCTTTTAGTTCATCAGCAGCATTTCCCATCGCAACACCATACTGACACACTTCAAACATACTAGCATCATTCATAGAATCCCCAAAAGCATATGTCTGTTTCTTATCACACCCAAGCATCTCCATCACTTTCATGCACGCATTGCCTTTTGTGATACCTTTCATTGTGATTTCACCAGTTGTAGCACCACCTCTACCATATGAGGCTGTTGTGGAAACATATTCCAGACGATCATCTTTATATTTCAGCCATTCTTTTTCCACTTCATCAGAAGCAAAGCTGACATCACTTTCAAGAATATCCTGTCCCTGATATGTATCTAAAGGCTGCATATGAAATACACTCAACAGCTGTTCTTCAGATACATCGGAATGCATTGCTGATTTTTTAACGCTCTCAATCATTTCATCATATTGCGCAGGGCTCGCAAAGAATCCATCAATACTGCTCATCATGATTTCACCATGAAATTCATCCATCACCTGATGGATGAATGCCTGCAACAATTCTGAAGTAATTGGCGTTAGAAGTGGTTCTCTTCCTTCTAAAAGAATCCCTGCACCATCAGAAAAGATATATCCATCAAAGCCAAGATTACGATATTCTTCCAAACCGCCAAGATTTCTTCCAGAAGAAATAAAACAACGATACCCATTTTTCTGTGCTTTATGGATTGCTTCTAAACAAGAAGAAGATGGCATGATTTCTCCATGTTCGCTATCCACTAAAGTTCCATCAATATCAAAAAATAAACAGCCGCTCATATTAATTCAAAATGCTTTAAAGCCTTATAAATGCCATCATTATCAGCTTCATCAGTTACATAGTCTGCATGTTGCTTGATTTCATCTGTGCCATTGCCCATCGCAATGCCTGTTCCACAAATTTCCATCATTTCCAAGTCATTGGAACTGTCCCCAAATCCATACGCATTCTCTTTTTTTCCATGGAACAATTGTAGAACACGTTCAATTCCAGATCCCTTTGTGACGCCATTGGCAGTAATTTCACCACCTGTTCTACCTAAAGAAGCATAATATCCACCAGCCACAACAGTATGTAAAGACGCTGGAACACGAGCAAAGAAAACATCCGCAATCAATTCTGTCTGGAATGAGAAGTCAATCTTCTGTACAGGTTCATTCTGATATTCATCAATCTCCGCCATAGATCTTCTTTGTCTAAAATCTTCTAAATCTTCTCCAGCATGACGCACAGAAAAGAAACGACTCATACGATTTCTTTCAGGTGCATTCTGATAGGCATACGTTGTCGTTAACAAACCATATCCACCACCCAGATTATCACAGATCGTTCTAAGTCTTTCGACAACCGTTGGATCCAAGTCTCTTGTTTCAACAATTTCTCCATTGTATGCAATACCTGCACCATTACAGAAAACAATGCCCGGAAACGCTAACTGATCAAAGTATTCCTGCGCCATGCGATAGCTTCTGCCTGTACAGATAAAGCATTGATGACCATTTTTCATTGCCTGATGAATTCCATCAATTGCACTCTGTGGAATTCTTCTAGTTTTTGGTGCTATTAAAGTACCATCCATATCAAAGAATAAAAACTTTTTCTCACTCATACTTTTCTCCATCCATCATTTCTAACAATGTCCATGTGCCATTGTGATATTGAAACCTGCAAATTCCACCATTTGGTGTAGGATTGATTCCTTTTTCATGTGCTTCATGAAATAACTTTTTACGATTAACACCAAACAATGTTTCCAACAATACCGTATAGTAATTTGCATGTGTGACTAATAATACGTTATTTCCGTCAATTGCCTGATCCGTTGCATCACGCAAGAAGGAAAGAATTCTTTTCTGTACGTCTTCTTTATCTTCACCGCCAATATCTTTGTAGTGAACTTCATCAAAACGTTCCTGTTGTTCACTAAAGTTTTCTGTATAGTCGCTGCCTTCTAGATCCCCAAAGAAGATTTCCTTCAAACGTTCATCCGTATATGCATGCATATCTCGATTAGATAAAATAATATCTGCGGTATCTCTTGCTCTTTCACTTGTAGAAGAAAATGCCAGATCAAACGGTACGTCTTTGAGCTTTTCACGCGTTTGTTTTGCCTGCATCATTCCATTTTCTGTTAATGGAGAATCACATTGTCCCTGCAGACGATGCAGTACATTAAAATGTGTTTCACCATGTCGAACAAGATAATACGATACTGTTTTAGGAAAGTGTTTTTCTCTAAATTCTTCTGCACTGACTGGCTCTTCTTTCATTGCCCAGACACCATCTTCATACGTAAACACACAGATACCACAATTTGGCATCCAAGGTTTTCCTTCCGCATTTCTTCTTTCAACATATGCATGCTGGTCAAAGTTTAATAATGTTTTCATTAGATGCATAATAAAACTGCCATGAGATACAATCAGAACATTGTCATTATCATTACAATCTTCCAGAATTTCAGAAAATGCTTTTCTTGTTCTTTGATCAAAGATTTCTGTTGATTCGCCATGATACTCTCTCCAGTCATCTCTCATCGCATCTCCCCAAATCTTACTTTTAAATTCATCAATTGGCTGACCATCAAGATCACCAAAATCAAATTCCTTTAATCCTTTTTTATCAATCAATGAAACGTCATGATACTGACAGATAATTTTCGCAGTATCTAATGCGCGCTCACTAGATGAAGTATATGCATGTTGAAATGACACTTGTCTTAAAACAGATGCAATTTCTTTTGCATCTTCAATGCCTTGTTCCGTTAATGGAGAATCGCACATTCCCTGCATTCTTCCAAGGCGATTAAACAGTGTCTGTCCATGTCTGACATAATAAAAGTTAACTTTCATACTTATTTGTTCCTCACATCACATTGTACTAAAAAACAGAAGAAATAATTTACCATTCTTCTGCTTTTATACAAATATTACAAATTCTTTCGAAACGACAAGATGAAAAATATGTTTCTTCTAGTGGAATCCATCGATTGATAAAATCTTCATATCTCCCAGGATTTCTTTCATAGATTCTTTTTCGCTGCATATTTGGATCAATGGTCAAATAAATCATATAGTCGTAATACTTCCGTAATGAGTGATGCATTGCATATGATCCTTCCACAATCGTTACATGTGTTTGCTTTACAATTCTTTTTTCTTTTACTGACATTGTCTGACAATCAAATGGAGCAAATACAATATCTTCATCTGAATGTAGTTTTGATGCAATTTCTTCAATGAAACGTTCTCGATCAACGTTTCCACCAATTTCAGATAATCTTTCTTTCGTTCGCTGCTCTTTTCTTAGAAAATAATCATCCATATGAAATACATTCGCATGAAAGTACTGTGCCAGTTTTTCTGCCAATGTTGTTTTCCCTGATGCACATCTGCCGTCAATTGCGATAACAATATAGTCTTGTTTGATTGATTCGATTTCCTCTATGATTTGCTTTATTTTATCCATACTTGTTGCATTATACCACAAGAGAAATCACACTTCTCAAAAACTTATTTCAAAACTTTCTTTACTGCCATGCAAACAGTTGGAATCACTAATAGATGCATCACAATTCCTGGGAATGTAGAAACAAAATACGCTGCTGCCCACATCTGCAGAGAATAATTACCCAGACCTAAAATGATAGCCTGTATCATGCCACCAGCAACTCTACCAAGAACCATTGCGATAATCAAAGAAGCATAGATCTTTACACCATCTTTCTTTTCCTTCAATACACGCACCATAATACCTGTTACAATTGCATACACAGGTAATTCAAAACACATCGCAATTAATGTATTTCCCTGTGGCATACCAGTGATCATAGAATTCAAGATTGGACAAAGAACACCAACAATTGCACCTTCCATTGGACCTAACACTAACCCGCCAATCAAGGCAGGCATATGTAATGGTGAAAATAACATTCCTCCTGGAATTCCATGGAATGCATATGGCAATACAAGACCTAATGCCAAAAGCATTGCCATGACTGTAATTCTTTTTGTCTGTTTCATTTTGTATTCCTTTTATTTATCAAATTCTTTCGCAACTTCTTTGAGCAATTCTCTGATTTGTAAATGTTGTGGACAAACTCTTTCACACAAACCACATTTCAAACATTCACTTGCCTTTGCATGACCATTTGTCGTCAGAACATTGTTGTAATAATAATCTGCATTCCAGTCACCAAATGTTTTCTTTGTGTTATATGTAGAAAAAATATCAGGAATACGAATATTCTTTGGACAATGATTTTCTTCTACACAATAATGACATGCAGTACAAGGAATCATGTTGTGACTATGAAATGCTTCCGCAACTTTCTCTACAGCCGTAAATTCTTCTTCCGTAAATGGTTTGAAATCCTTCATGAAAGATACATTATCTTCCATTTGCACTAAATCAGACATTCCAGATAAAACAACTTTTATATTTTTAAATGAAGCTGCAAAACGAATTGCATAAGATGCATTCGATCCACCATGTAATGCATCCAAAATACTTTGTGCATCTTCTGGAAGCTTTACAAGGTTTCCACCTTTGACAGGTTCCATTACCAATACAGGTTTATCATGCTTTTCACACACTTCATATACAAGTTTTGACTGTACAGATAAGTCATTATAATCCAAATAGTTAAACTGAATCTGAACAATTTCAATGTCAGGATATTCGGTTAATATCTGATCAAGAACTTCTGCACGATCATGGAAAGAAATTCCAACATGTTTCACTTTTCCTTCTTTCTTTAATGCAAATGCTGTTTCATATGCTTTACATCTTTTGAACTTTTCAAATTCCCTAGCATTCTGTGCATGCATTAAATAAAAGTCAAAATAATCAACACCAGCATTTTCTAACTGTTCTTCAAACAACGGACGAATATCTTCATTTGTCTGAAAGAAAGAACCTGTTAATTTATCCGTCAAAATGTATTCATCCCGACGATGTCTTGATGATAAACAAGTCTTAACAGCTTTTTCACTCTTTCCATTCAAATATCCATGTGCTGTATCAAAATAATTAAACCCATTCTCAATAAAGTAATCTACCATTTTACATGTTTCATCAACATCCACTTCTTCATCTTTCATTGGTAGACGCATCATTCCAAAACCTAATTTTTTCTGAATTTCATTAAATACTTCCATCGTATCCTCCATTAAATCACTTTAAATTCCAGCCATTTCTCTGAACGATATCTGCAGTAGAAGATTACTGCACGAATTGTCCAGTCCAGACACATCGCAAATGCAATTCCAATTACACCTAAATTCAAATAAATAGCAAATATGATTGAGAAGACAAATCTACCAAGCAATGTTGAAGCAATGGATACAAACATCGTAAACTTCACATCACCTGCTGCACGTAATCCATTGCTCAATGGTCCAGAAATTGGATATACAATTGCATTAAATACATTGTGAATTACAACCAGATAGAAAATCAATTGAATCGTCTCACTGGAAAGCTGATAAAAATGCATTAACAATGGTGTCAAAACTAAAACAAATGCATTCCATGTAATCGATAACACAATGGCAAGTTTATTCAATTTCCTGAAATAATATTTAGCCTGTTCTTTATCACCATTTCCCATACACTGCCCAATCACAGTAATATAGACAGGTCCAAGTGTTGCGCCCACTAGCGCTGCGAGTGACCAGATACTTTGTGCAACCCCATTTGCGGCAATCTGGTATGTGCCAAATAACGCAACAACACTACTCAACGCAACTTTTACAAACTGAAAGATTCCGTTTTCAATCCCATTCGGAACCGCAATACTTAATACTCTTTTCAATATATCTGCATCAAATGTAAAGATATCTTTTGTTGTGTAGTATGTTGTCTGATCATTTTTAAAGCAAAGATTTGTAATGACAACAGCGCTGAATGCTCTAGCAATTAACGAAGGAATCGCAACACCAGCTACCCCAGCATGTAAAACAAATACACCAATACAGTTACCAATCACATTAATCACATTAGATGCCAAAGATACATACATTGTTGTCTTTGTCTTTCCCATAGAACGGAACAAAGATGCTCCTGCATTATAAATCGCAATAAATGGATAAGATAAAGCAGAAAGAACAATATATGTAATACAGGCATTCATAACATCTGTATCCACTCTTCCAAACAAAGCAGATAGTATTGGTTTATGAAATACTAGAACAATACATGACAGTACAATGGAGAACATTGTTGAAAACATCAACAACTGAGAAGAAGAACGTACACTATTCTTCTGATCTTTGTTTCCAATATATTGTGAAATGACGACAGCTCCACCAGAAGCAAGCGCAGTAAACAGATAAATGAATATCGTATTGAAACTATTCACCAGGGAAACACCAGATACCGCTGCTTCTCCAACATAAGAAACAATAAACGTATCCATAATTCCAACAAGCATCACAAGCAATTGTTCAAAGAACAACGGAACGATCATATTCTTCAAATCCTGGTTACTAAACATTAATCATGGATCTTTCTAGATACGACCATTTTTACAAAGTCTGTATCAAAATGCTTTACAGCTGTTCCAACATAGCCTTTATCCAAAGATGAAATCTGATGCATTTCTTCTTCTCTCAACGTAAAATCCCAAATATCCATATTTTCTTTGATACGTTCAATATGTGTTGATTTTGGAATCACAACAACACCTCTTTGAACATTCCATCTAAGCATTACCTGTCCAATACTCTTGTTGTGCTTTTCAGCAATTTCCTTCAATACTTCATTATTGAAAGCATCATATCTTCCACCACCAAGCGGAGCCCATGCTTCTGCCTGTATATGATATTCATTCATAATTTCTAATGCATGAGGCTGTGTAAAGAATGGGTGTAATTCAACCTGGTTGACTGCAGGTGTAATTTCTACAACAGAACAAAAATTCACTAATGTATGTGGATAGAAATTAGATACACCAATCGCTTTCAACTTACCTTCTTTATATGCATCTTCCATTGCACGATATGCACTGAAATAATCTCCCATTGCCTGATGCAAAAGATAGAGATCCAAATATTCCAGACCAGTCTTTTCTAAAGAAGCATCAATTGCCTTCTTTGCGGAATCATAGTCTTTCATATCCTGCACCCACATCTTAGATGTGATAAATAATTCTTCTCGTGTACAAATTCCTTCACGGATTGCTTCTCTTACCGCTTCTCCTACTGCATCTTCATTTGTATAAGAGGCTGCAGTATCAATCAAACGATATCCAGCTTTGATTGCCTCTAATACAGATTGCCTGCATTCTTCTTTGTCTCTGACCTGAAATACACCAAAACCTTCCATCGGCATTTTCAATCCATTATTTAATGTTGTATATTCCATTTGTTATACCTCTCTTTCAATCCATAGAATAGTAGCTTAAAGCAAAGAAGTACAATATCAAACATGCATTGTGCTATACTAAAAATGAATAGAGGACGTATGGATCTACACGTATTAGAAATACTATTAGCATTCAAAAAATACGGTACACTTTCAAGTACCGCAGAAGCTTTGCATATCTCTCAGCCAACATTAACAAGAAATATGCAGGCATTAGAAAAGGAAGTTGATGTTCCTATTTTTATTCATGGGAAAAACTCTTTAAAACTCAATGAAAATGGAGAATTTCTCGTAAAAGAAAGCGAAAAGCTGCTTCATTCATATGACGAAATGATTCAAAATCTTCATCTTTTAGATGATTCGTTACGGGTGATTCATATTGGATATAGTGCACCTGGACCCAAAGTTGTTTATGAATCTTTCATTCAATCATACTATCCAACTTCGAAAATCATCTGGACATCAAATGATCATGAAAATGAATTATTAGAAGGATTGTCAAAACATACATATGATTTCATATTCATTCAAAAACAGACAGTATCTAAAGATTTATATTCTAAATCTTGTCTAAAAGAGCAATTATTTACATGCGTTGAAAAAGATCATCCATTTATGAAATATAAAAATGGTATTACGTTTGAACAAATGGATGGACACACATATCTACAGATTGAAGATGTAGGTATCTGGAAAGATATCAAAGCCAAGAATATGCCTCACTCCAAAATCATCACACAAAAAGATAGAGAAGACTTAACTGCGCTCATCAACAGCAGCTCTCTACCTTGCTTTGTATCTAATATTACAAACGAAAGCAACAGAAGATACCCAAATCGCATCCGTATTCCAATTATTGATCCAGATGCAACAAGAGAATTCATCATTGTGACTCCAAGAAAATCAATTTCTCGTTTTTCAAAGTTTCTATCAGAAGTAAAAACAATCAAGTAAGAGAAAAGACCCATACGGGTCTTTCTCTTTTTTCTAAAATTCATTAAGGGGATAGAAATCACTGAATGATGTTTAGGGGTTTACATTATTCAGGGCAGATCATTCCTGCATCTATAATATAGTGAACATCTGTCTGATAATTATGGCATCTATTTGTGAAATTATGTGATTAGGCATTTCCCTGTGCTTTCATAAACACAGATAAGATCCAGTCACTGTTAATGCAAGGAAATTGTTCCTCTTCAATTTCAAACATTTCTTTATTTGCTTCCAGTTCATCATGCAATCCACTCACTGGAATTAAGAATGACATTCCTTTATCATCCATACGAATATCAATTTTCATTACATCATCTTTCGTATAGACATAATCAATTGACGTTACATCTTCCGCTTTTCCTTTTCTACTATCAAGGAAATCAATGAAACTGTCATATTTTGCAAGTTCTACCGCAATATCATTTGCACCATCTTCAAAGATCTGAATCTTTTCAACAAACTCTTTAACCGTAGCACATCTTCTCAATGTATATCCCTTTGCAATCAAAGGTTTCGCAAAAGAAGATAAATCACCCAATTCCTTTGCGGATACCCAGATAATAAA
This sequence comes from uncultured Bulleidia sp., assembly GCA_934725105.1. Taxonomy (GTDB): domain Bacteria; phylum Bacillota_I; class Bacilli_A; order Erysipelotrichales; family Erysipelotrichaceae; genus Bulleidia. The sequence continues at coordinate 17,159 of CAKVBD010000006.1, forward strand.
ACGATGTTCTGGATCTTCATACAACAAAGGATTCTGAATCATAAAATCACTATGACAATGTGGACAGGAATGTCTAAATACATCACCAGACATACATCTTTCTTTCAAATCAGGATCATTGAATACATTGACTGTATTATAGATTTCCACATCAAATTCTTTTCCACAATATGGACATGTATACTTGATTGTTTCGCTATTACTCATTGTGCCTCCATTAATTCTTTAGTGATACTCCATGAAAGTCGATACCAATTTCATTCGTTTCCTGAATCAATTGATTCATGACTTTCTTCTGTTCTGCATCTAAATGCTCTCCCGCAAATAACACAAATAGTCTAACACCATCATTTAGATATGGCAGTGCATATACTGGTTCTCCTTCATGCACACCAATCGCATCTTTTGGCTCTTCCAACAGTGCACCAACTAAGAATGGCCCTTTGATACCAGTAATACGAATTGGATATTCATACATGCTAAGATCATGGATCATACCAGCATATACAACATCTGGATAATATACATCACGAATTTCATCCAATCTTGCATCTTCTCTAGATTTCAAAACATCTTCATCAATATTCTGATCCACCATTTCTAAGAAAGGCTGGTTCTTTTCAATCATATCGCGATCAGCTTCTGCAATACGCATTGTTTTATATAAGACTTCATCGATTGTGAAATCACCAAGCATCTTCTTATTCTTTAAGCCTCTTGTACAATGCTCCCAGCTATGACCAACAGATAAAACATTGAAATGAATCAAACCTTCTTCATCACAATATGAAGAACATAGTACATAACAATCCTTTTCTGTGATTTTCACAATATCATTGAGCTGTTCTGTTAATTCATCTGCTTCGATGGTTACATATTTATGATAATACTCTGTAAAGTTATACTCTGAAACGATCATAATTTTCTCCCAAAAAATAGGCAGAACCTAAGTCCCGCCTATTATATCATTTTTACTCTGTGATTAGTTATTGTTTGAATTTCTGCCAAAGATTCTTAATACATATAAGAAGATATTAATGAAATCCAGGTATAGTTCAAATGCGCCATAGATTGCAAGATTATCAGCTACCTGACCATATCCGCCAACACTGTAGTACATTGCCTTGATTCTCTGCATATCCCAAGCTGTCAATCCCAAGAAGATAATTACACCTAAGTAAGATAAGAATAAGCTATCTCTTAATGCTGGAATAAACATTGAAGCAATAGAAGCAATAACCAATGTAATCAATCCACCCATGAATAATGTAGAGAATTGAGACAAGTCTCTATGTGTTGTTGCACCAATGACTGCACAGCTTCCAAATAATACTGCCGCAAACAGGAATGCTCCAAATACAGAAGCTGTTGCATAAACATATACAAGTGTTGAGAATGTAAATCCTGTTAACGCTGCATAAGCAAGGAACAATAGATTTGCGGAAGAAGTTTTCATTGTTGTAATCTGACTAGATAAGCCAATGACTACACCAAACTGTGCTAGAACTAGAATAATTGTTCCAATTCCACCTGTTAAGCTGTACCAGTAGTACCATGCATTTGTAAAATAACAAACTGCTGCAACCAAAGCTGTAACAGCTAAACCTAATCCCATTTTTGTAAAAACTTTTACGAGGTATGTATTCACATCATCCTGTGCATAACCTCTTGCCTGTGTATTAAAATTTGTCATTTTATACACCTCCTTTTCGTAGTATATTTAATAGTTTATATGAGTTTGAACGAAAGTCAAACGACAAGCATATGCAAATGTCTATCCGTTTGTATGATACCAGTCCTGGATGATCTGGTTCTCTTTTACATCACTCTTTAAAACAAAAGCACCATTTTTATCTGCTTCATCAATTAATATATTTTTTCCATCAAAGTAAATGGATCCGATGTTCTTGCGAAAGAATGGAACAAATTCATTTCCTTTATGATATACAAGCCACTGATTCGATAATGAAAAATGCTTATATGTCTGAAATCGTTCTTCGTTGAATTGTTCCACCATTCCAATCCTTTTTGTAATCTTATGATATTCTTTCAATCCATACATATAACTCATAACAATGAGTACAACAAGTACACCCAATCCAGTCAAAAGTATCATAGGGCTTTGACTTGTTTCATGTAATGGAAGTAACACAGTCCATAGAAGAAGCATAACAATACTCCATAAAACAATATTCTTTCCAACGAGTGAATTACATATATCTTTTTTAATTTTCTTTGTTACCATAATCATTCACCTTTCAAGAATGTATCTAAGTCATTCCATATTGTGATCTCTTGTTCCATATCGATCCAATGTACCGGCATCTGGTTTTTAAACCACGTATATTGTCTTTTCGCAAAGTTTCGTGAATGCTTTTGAATACAATGCATCACATCTTCACTTGTACAGGTTCCTTCAAAGTAATCTTTCCACTCTTTGTAGCCAATACCTTCCATACATGTATCTTCAAACTTCACACCTGCATCTAATAAGTGTTTGATTTCCTGTTCCAAACCTTTAGAAAGCATATTTTCTACTCTTTGATTGATTCTAGAATACAAGTGTTCTCTTTCCATCGTACAGCCTATGATAAATGCATCATATAACAACTCATGCTTCTGTTCTTTTTCAATATCGCTTTGTTTCTTACCCGTATTTTTCTGAATTGTTAAAGAACGCATAACTCTTCTACGATTATTTGGATGAATCTTTTCTGCCTGCAGTGGATCTGTTTCTTTTAACATTTCATACAGCTGCTCATTTGTATATGCATCTAAAGAAGGATCATATGCCTCTTCCACTTCATTTTCAAACGTATAGTCATATAGACAAGCCTTCAAATACAATCCCGTACCACCACAGATAATCATTGGCTTCTCACTAGAATCCATCAGTTCTCTTGCCATGGATTGAAACATTGAAACACTGTAAGAATCTTTTGGAGATAAAATATCTATCAAATGATGTCTGATTCCCTGCGTTTCTTGTTCCGTTACTTTTCCACTGCCAATATCTAATCCACGATATACCTGAATCGAATCTCCAGATATAATTTCAAGTCCATATCTTTTTGCGATTTCAATTGCGAAATCACTTTTTCCTACTGCAGTAGGTCCCGCAACTACAATTACCTTTTTCATCGAAACTCCTTTAATAGATCACTCATATCCATGAAAAATAACACTGGTTTATGATCTACAGACATCATTGGTTCTCTACATTGTGATAGTTTCTGTATCAATTCTTTCATTTCATCAATGGATAGATTACTTTTCTTTTTTATATGGGAACAGGCAATCTTTGCGACTTCCTTTTTTTTCATTTTCGCAAAATGCAAAGAATCATCACTCTTAAATGCATCTATCAGATCCACTAAGAACTGCTCTTCTATATCTTTCATCCAGACTGGCAGACTGCGAACAATCAAAGTATCATTACCAAATGGTTCAAATGTTAAATGATATTCTTTACATATTTCATTGATTTCATCGCATCTTTGTACAATATCATCACTTGTATGTACCGTCAAAGGAACAAGCAGATCCTGCATCAATGTCTGCTGATCCATTTGATTTAAAATCTCTTCAAACAATACTTTACGATATGCACGTGCTTGATCAACAACAGCCAGTGCATGATCTGTTTCACATAAAATATAAGCACGATGCAATTGACCAATCACACGCAATTCAGGTAAAGGAACACTTTCTTCTACCTCTTCTTCAACAGGTTCCACTTTTGCCATTAAACTTCTAAGCAATGCTTCATCTTCTTCTTTTTCTTGTTGGATAGATTGTTCCACGGATACATCTTCATGTACTTCTTCTACAGTTTTTGGAAGTTCTGCTTCTGGTCTTAATTCTTCTTCATCAAAAGATAATGGCTGATAGTATTCAATCTTCGCTTCTTTGACTTCTCTTACTGGAATGATATCTTCTACATTTAATGCCTGATGTACCTGATCTTTGATCAATGTTTCTAACTGTATTTCCTTGGAAATACGTACTTCCCACTTTGATGGATGTACGTTTACATCTAATAGATGCGGATCCATTTCAATGGATAAGACACACAAAGGATATCTTCCACTCGGAATCAGTCCTTCATATCCATCTTGAATTGCCTTATAGATACGATACGTTCTAACCATTCTTCCATTCAGAAATACATGCATCATCTTATTAGAAGCACGTGTAATTTCCGGTTTGATCAAATAGCCCGTAACATGATAATCAAAGTCCTCAAAATCAACGGCGATTGCATTTTCACTAGCACTTCTGCCATATACATTAAACACAACTTCCAGTAGATTTCCCTGTCCACTTGTTCTAAAAACATCTCTGCCATCATTAATAAAATGAAATGCAATTTCTGGATGCGATAAAGCAAAGCGGTTAATGACATCTTGAATTAAACTAGATTCATAAGAAGCAGAACGCATATGTTTTAAACGAGCTGGTGTATGATAAAACAATCCTTCTACAGTAATTTCTGTTCCCTGATTACAAGGATATGGTGATGCACTCTTCTTTTCACCATATGCAATCACAACTTTTGTATTATCTTTTCCATCACTCGTAATTAAAGTGACTTGCGAAACAGAAGCAATACTAGGTAATGCTTCTCCTCTAAAACCTAATGTATGAATTGAGAATAAGTCGTTTTCTCCCTGGATCTTACTAGTCGCATGACGCTTAAATGCCATTTCTGCATCTTCACTGCTCATACCACATCCATTATCACTAATCGTAATTTTAGAGATTCCACCTTCTTCAATGGAGATCGTAATTTGTGTACTGCCCGCATCAATGGAGTTTTCCACAAGTTCCTTAATGACACCCATTGGTCTTTCAACAACTTCTCCCGCTGCGATTAAATTCGCTGTTTGTGTATCTAACTGATGTATTCTTCCCATAATAAATATTGTACAATATTTCTATGCATTTAAAACAAGAATACAGATACGAACAAATCATCAAAAAATCTCAATTCATTGCTTGTCTCAAACCAATTCATTCAGAAGAAGAAGCAAGAAACTATATTGAAGAAATCAGAAAAGAATTCAATGATGCTACGCATGTATGTACTGCATATGTATGTGGTGAAAACAACATGATTCAAAGATCCAGTGATAACAAAGAGCCGGCTGGTACTGCAGGCGTTCCAATGTTAGAAGCAATCCTTAAAAGTGATATCCAGGATGTATGTGCCTGTGTTGTTAGATATTTTGGAGGTATTAAGTTAGGTGCTGGCGGTTTGATCCGTGCCTATTCTTCTTCTGTTTCTACTGCACTGCAGCAGGCAGATAAAGTTGTAGATGTTATATTTCATCAATATTCCATTACTTATCCATATGAATTATCTGGAACAATGGAAAACTGGCTGCGTAGAAATACAAATGTTGTAGATTACATGTACGATGAACAGGTTACATGTCTATTTGAAACAGAAAGCAGTGACATCGAAACAGAAATTCAAAACCTGACTTCTGGAAAATGCACTGCCGAATACATCAAAGATGTAAAAAGAGAAAAAGAAATTTAAAAACACCTTCTCCATAAAATACCAGGAAGGTGTTTTATTTACATATTCTTTTGCATTTCAAGTATTTCATCAATGGAATATCCTGTCACTTTAGCAACCAAAGAAATGTCTAAATTTTCTGACAGCATATTTTTGCATATTGTCTGTTTTTCACTTTCAGCCATATCCGCAGCCATATCAACAGCCATATCTGCTGCCATATCAACAGCCATATCTTTTGCTAATTTTTGAGCAATTCCACGAGCAATTCCTAGTGCTCTATGTTCTGCTTCCCACGCCACCATTTCTTCATAGTTCATATAGCTTTCTCTCTTTCTGTCATTTCGTTTGACTTCTTCAACAGCTTGCTTGATTTTTTCTGTAAATTCATCACTTGTCTGATTTGTTTCAAACAATCTAAGCAACGAACATAGTAATTTATCTTTTGTAATACCTTTTGTATTCAAGAATATTGTAGTTGAGTGACTTTCAAAATTCAATTCAGGATGATCAACTAGTCCACTTTTATAAACATATCTTCCCTCATTCAAACCAAAAAAATCAAAATTGCATATGAAAATCACAACTGTTTTTTTCAATGAAGAATACGGTTCTCCTGGTCGAAAAGAAGCCACCTTTTCTAATGCATGGTAGTACTCTGCTCTTTCTAATAAATATTCTCGATACAATTGCAATTCCACGATGTATATTTCTTTATCGCCAACAAATTTTACATCAAATCTTGTTCCATGAGAATTTAATCTTGGCTTAACATGGTGCTCTACACTTGCTTGTTGAATGCTTTCAATCTTTCGATTCATACAAATTTCAATTAATTGTTTTGTTAACTTCAAATTTCTTTCATCCGCAAATACTGTCGGAAACATCCACGCATTCATAATTGTTATATCATCAATTTTGCTCATATATACTTTTTCCTTACACTATTCTTATTCACAAAAATTGATGTATTTCCAAAAAAAAAGATAAGAGATATATTCTCTTACCTTTAGAACCCTAATTCATCCGCAATCTTTTCAGCTTCTTCAATCACTCTTTCAAACTTATCCAAAGCAATATTGATTGGTTCAGGTGTAGTCAGATCAACACCAGCATGCTTTAACTCATCCAATGGATATTGACTAGAACCCATAGACAAGAATTCAAGATAGTTCTGTAATGCATTTTCTTCCTGATGCAAGATTTTTTCTGAAATAGCACACGCAGAAGAATATCCTGTTGCATATACATAAACATAGAACATGTTATAGAAGTGAGGAATTCTACTCCATTCATACTTCACCGCATCATCAACAACCATATCTTCACCAAAATACAATTTGATTAAATTCAGATACAGATCATTCAATGACTGCGTTGTTAAAGCTTCTCCTCTTTCACACATTGCATGTGCTTCCTTTTCAAATTCCGCAAACATTGTCTGACGATAGACTGTACCCTTGAATCCTTCCAGATACTGATTCAACAATGCCAGTCTTCTCTTAGGATCCGTTTCTTTTTCAAGCAGCTGATCAATCAACAGATTCTCATTCACTGTAGAAGCAACTTCCGCAACAAACATTGTATATTCACTATACTGGAATGGCTGTGTATGATTTGTCAGCCATGTATGCTGAGAATGTCCCATTTCATGTGCAAGTGTAGAAACAGAATCTAATGTACCCGTATAGTTCATCTTGATGACTGGGTTAGAATCATATGTTCCTGCAGAGAACGCACCTGTTTCTTTTCCCTTGTTTGGATAAACATCGATCCATTTCTGATCAAATGCTTCCTGTACTCTTTCAACATATTCTTTTCCTAAAGGTGCTACGGCATCTAGTACCATGCGCTGTGCTTCTTCATAGGAATATGTATCTGTAATACCACTTGTTAATGGTGCATACAAATCATAGTAATGTACTTCATCCAGCTTCAAGAGTCTCTTTCTCAAACGTACATAGCGATACATAAGATCCATTCTTGCATGTACTGTTTCAATCAAGTTGTCATATACCGTTTCAGGAATATTATCACTTGCCATTCTCATCTGACGAGAAGAATGATAATGTCTCAATCTAGCTTCTGTTGTACATGTCTTAACATTACCAGCATATACAGCAGTTAATGTATTGTTATTATGCGCAAAGCTTTCATAGAAAGAATCAAATGCATTCTTTCTTAAAACACGATCCTGTGATGTTTGAAGAAGAATATAGTTCGCAGCTGTTACTTCATGTGCTTTTCCTTCACTGTCCAAAGCATCCTTAAATAACATATCTGCATATAACAATGCACCCATAGCTTCTTCTGGCGTATTCAATGCTTCCGCAAAAGATGCCATGATTGCTTCTTCTTTATTAGATAATGTATGTGCTTTTGCACGAACAAGATTTTCTAAATAAATCTTATAGTCTTTTAAACAATCATCATGAATGATCGCATGTAATGTTTCTTCATCGTTGCTTAAAATTTCAGGTTCAGCATAGGAACAGATCGTCTGCATCTTAACAACTTCGCTATATGCCTTTGCATACATTCCCTGTGCTTTTGTATCTCTTGTATCTTCAACTTTTCTTAAAGAAGCATAAGAGAAAATATCTGTCACTTTCAACATCACACCATATTCCGCATCTAAGAATGTCTTAATTGCGGAAGCATTTGTTAATGTGCCTTCATACTTAGCAAGATCTTCTACACTTGCTTTTACTGCTTCTAATGCATCTTCAAATGCATCATCACTGTGAAATAGTGTACTGAGATCCCACATGTACGCAGGATCCATTTCATTTCTTTCCTTTAAAACTTCACTCATTTCCTTATCCTTTCTTCACAAACATAATATCCATGTCTGTGTGCGTTCCTTCAATACCATCTACTGTACCACAATCTGTGTATTGCCATATTGAAAATGCATACGGATAGCTAGGATATTCCGTATCATAATGTGCTACCCATGTATCAAATTCCTGCATATATTCCAACAAGAAATACTGTTCCAGTAGACTTGCACTATTATAATTCATTGTCTGATATCCCGCATTCTGAATCACATGTAAAAAGGTTACGGCATTCTGCGTCCATGTTTCTTGACTCAACTGATCCACTCTGCCTTTACCTTCACCAGCTTTTTCAATATCAAAACATACAGGAAGATCAATCGCATACTCTTTGATTTCACGCAATGTAAATTCAGCTTCTTCTCTTGCTTCCTCTACCGTGGTAGCCTGGGAAAAGAAATATACACCTACCTGTAAGCCATTCTTTTTTGCCTGTTGAATATTGTAGTCAAAGTAAGAATCTTTATGAATTTTCCCTGTTTCATATCCACGATAGCCAACACGAATATATGCAAATTCTATTCCAGAATTCTTTACTTTTTCCCAGTCGATCCACTCTTGATGCGAAGAGACATCAATTCCCTGCATCGATGTATATTGATCATCTTCATAAGACATGCGATCTCCATCTTTTACTAGTTTTGACCAGTCATATGTATTTCGAATCAATGCACTTTCCACAGGTGTTTCTTCTTGTTCACGCACTCTTTGCAGATCCTTCAAACACGAAGAAATTCCAAAGATCACTAAAGCTATCAACAAAATAACAATTAGCACATTCTTCTTGTTAACTTTTCTTTTTCTCTTTCTTCTCTTTTTTGCCATATGTAAAATTATACTCTACAAACAGGCAGTGAATTATTAAGTGATCATGAAGATATGCAATCCCACAATAACATGCGTATTTCTACACATTCAAATAATTCTTCACACATCACTTCACCATGATATTTCTCAACGATTTGTTTGATTGTTGCCCAGCCATATCCATGACTGTCAGCGGATGCAACAATAAATTCTCCATCTTTTAATACATTGTGATCAATAGAGTTTCTCTCAATGATTTTCAAGCAGTTTCCAACTTCACTGATTTCAAGAACGATATTCTTCTTGCTTCCCACATGCTGCATTGCATTATCCAGCAAGTTTGATATTAATAGATATAAGTCACTATCTTCCATCTTGATTGTATGAGACAGTGTCATAACAAACGAAAACGTGATTCCTTTTTCTTTACATTGTTGTTTTGTATGATTCAACAATACATCAAGAACAGTATTTCCTGTTTCAACGGGAATCAGATCCTGATTGATTTCATTGAGATATTTTTCTTTCATTGCCTCATCATCTAATGCATTTACATAATGCTTTAAATCATGCTTGATTTTCAATAATTCCTTCTTTGTATTTAACAATTGACTCGCAGAAATACGATTCTGTTTATACAATTCTGAAAGGATTTCCTGTTCCTTTAATTTTTCTTCTTCCTGAATTAAATGTATGGACCAGTAAATCAACACAACAGAGAAGATCATAAAGCAATACAGACAAATACCTAAATACGATTTTGTCATTTCATCTGTACACAATGCAATTTCAAAACAATCTAATACAATGATTAGAAAGATCAGAAGCAAAGAATATACAGAATAACTCACAGATGGCAAGTGCAGCTGTTTCCGATTCCATTTCTTATACGCGAAAAGCAAGATTCCCTGCATACATAAAGATACGATCCAGGCAATATGCAAATTATTATTGTGTAATAGCTTATAATCCAGATTGTTATATATAATCATACTCACAACGTATATTGCCGCAGCATTACATACCGCAATACCACTTTCTAATACACAGCATGAAAAGAGATCCTCCGCATGAAATTTCTTTTTATCAATGATAAAAAACACAATTTCCATCACTAAAAGAAGCATTGCGGAATAGATTGGACTCGTAAATATGTTTCTTCCATCCATCCAGAACAACAGAACAGAAAAACCACCAATCATACATATCTTCCCAGCTTTACTCATCAAATGATTTAAAAACAAGACTCTAACTACAATCTGTAAAAATAATAATACTTTCATAGTCATCTCCGTAAGCAATATGTTATATATGCTCTTCTTATTTTTTCTAAGTTATTTTTAGGGATTTTCAAGGAAACTCCATTTTTCATTTTGAATGTTCCATTGGACAACATATCAACGTTATATAAATTCACAATATACCCTTTAGAAATTCGAATAAAATCTGGCTGTTGAAATATCTTTTCTAATTGCTTTAATGTTTTTCTTTCACGAAAACCCGTTTTGTTTTTTCGAGTGATGATATTTGCATCATTATCACAAACTTCAATATACATAACATCCTGATAATCAATTGACTGCACTTCACCATTGTATACATACACATATTTTCTAGTTGCTTTCATTGACTGAAGAAAACGATATACCATCATAGGAACATCATGTTTTAAATTTGCTTTGCGAATAAATCCATCAATTCCAAACTGCAGAATTAAATCATCATGATTTGAAGATAGATATATCTTTGCATTAGATTTAACTTTACGAATTTCATTAGAAATGCAGACACCATTTCGATATGGCATATCAATATCAATCACATACAGATCAAAAAACACTGGATTCTCAACCTCAAACATTTCATTCATAAATTGTTTATCTGTTACGCATTGCACATAAAATGTAACGCCATCCATATAAACATGTTCAATTTCATCTTTGATCAAAATAGAATCCTGTACATCGTCATCAATGATTACCACTCTATATTCCATACTTTTTTCCCCACTAAAATTTTAATATGGCTTTGTTTTCACTACGTCTCAAAATAGTCACGTTTAGCTCAATATTTCACATTTTTTCTTGATTATAGTTTACATTATTATCAACAAAGAATTCTTTTATTCTTACGCTTAGCATGCAAGCAAAAACAAACAATTTTGATTTTATTGAAAACAAACAGGAGGACAAAACAATGAAAAAATTATTTCAATATCTTATGATTGTGTGTATTGCATTTTCAATTTCACCAGCTTTTACGATCAAAGCCGAAGAGCCATCAGTTACGCCATATGTGTTTGAATTTTCAGATTTCACATATATAAATCCAGAAATCACAGAAGAAAATTCAACAATTCAGCATAAAAAAACATCAACTTATGAAAAGTACATCGTCTACGATCCAAAAGGGCACATTACAGATGAACTAATCATAAATTATCCAGCAGACGAAACAAATTTATGTGCTGTTAACCCTGATTCTCGTGATTCTATTTTCACAAGATATAAATATGTTTATGGCGATAATATGCTTGTGGTTAAATTGAGATTTGATATTTCTGTAAAGTTATATTCGTCTGGATCCTTCAGAGATTTTGAAGCTGTAAATTATTCAGCTGTTAACATTGACTCTGCAGCTACACCAATGGCTATCAGTGGCAGCCCACATACAAGTGTAACATCCCATACAGGGCGCTTTCCATGTACACAATTAGATTATTCCTATACCGCAACTGTTTATACATCTGGAGATGTTTCAATTGGAATAGACTACCTTATCAACGCTGGTTTTACTCAAACAACTTATTTTTATAAGACTATTTCTGACACCGGAATCATTCGGTTGTATAATTAGGCTATGAACAAAAAAACGAGTGGAAAGCTATATATTACAATTTCAATCGTCTTATTACTTACTGGATGGTTAATTGCTCATTTCTTAGGATATCCACTGAGGGCATTTGCATTATGTAAAGGTGGATGGCCTGATCTGATGTTTCTCAGTGAAGTCCTTTCGATAGATTTTATCGCATTACTCATTGGGATCCACGGAATTCTGCTTCTACACAGTAAAGACGAATAACAAAACAGAAGAACTTGCATGTAACTGCTTGTTCTTCTGTTTTCATTTTTATTTGTTTGTTTCAACCTGCTTTTTTTCAGCGTTGATTTCTAACAGCTTATTTGTAAGTTCATTTTCAATCTTGGCAAGTTCCTGTTCAGCCTGTGCACGCTTTTCTCTGCCATCTTTTTGAATCTGTTGTACTTCTTCTAATGTTGAAATCAATTGTTCATTTGTATGTTGCAATGTTTCAAGATCAACAATGCCTCTTTCACTTTCCTTTGCTGTATCCACAGTTGCCTGATGCAATGTTTCCGCATTCTTCTTGAGAAGTGTATTTGTCATATCCGTAACTTCTCTTTGTGCTTCCATTGCTTCCTTAGAATGAGAAATACCCAAAGCAAGAACAATCTGGTTCTTCCATAGAGGAATTGTATTCACAAGTGTAGACTGGATCTTTTCCGTCATCAATGTATCGTTATTCTGAACGAGTCTGATCTGAGGTGCCATCTGAATTGAAATCTGTCTTGTCAATTCAAGATCATATAACTTCTTTTCAAATCTAACACAAGCCTGTTCCAAATCATTTGCTGCCTGTGCATCTTCTGGCAAACCACTTTCCTTTGCTTTCTTTGTTAGTTCTGGAAGTTCATTCTCACGAATTTCATTCACTCTTTTCTTACCAGCTAAGATATACATTGTTAATTCTTTTGTATTCTGCTGGTTGCGAGCATACAACTCATCCAATAATGCAATATCTTTCAACAAAGTAATCTGATGATCTTCCAGCATCTTCGCAACTTTTTCTACATTTGCTTCTGCCTTGTCATACTTTGCCTTAAACTTTGTAACGGAATCTCCACCCTTATCAAATAGAGAAGCAAAGAAACCCTTCTTTTCCGTTTCATTTGCATCATATTCCTTCAATTCCACTACAAGATCACTCAATAATGTACCAATTTCACCAAGATCCTTTGTACGAACATTATTTAAAGCTGTATCTGAGAAATCAGAAACTTTCTTCTGTGCTGCAGAGCCATACTGCAAAACAGTATTACTTTCCATAATGTCGATCTTAGAAGAAAATTCATTCACTGTCTGTCTTTCCACTTCAGATAAATTTGCTTCATCAATAGGATTTTTTTCAACAAATGTTTCTTCTGCCTGTTCTTCTTTTTGAGCTTCTTGTTCTTCTGCTTCAGGATCAAGTGTTAATTTGATTTCTTCAGCCTGTGCCTGTTTGTTTTCACTCATCTTGACTCTCCTCGTCTTTCTCTTTCTTTTTAGAAATGATAAATGCTAATAACTTGATACCTAGAATCGCAGCTACGATTCCAGAAGCAAGATTTATATATTTTGAAAGCTGTGATTCTGTTGTATTTTTAAAGAAACCCCACAGCGTAAATTCTGTATCTTCTGTTTTGACTTCTGCAGCATTTTTATAGCTGGAAGATACTTCTGCGATATTATCACTGTTTCTTTCCAGTTCTGAAAGATATGTACAGATTGCTTTAAAAGATTTCAGCTCTTTCTTCTTATATGTTAATACATTTGCACTCAATTTTTGAATCTTTCCACCATTCACATCATAATAACGCACATTCAGGTTGCCATCTGTATAGGAAGAAAGGTTCAATAAATCTCTTGCGGTAGATAATGTTGTAACAACAGGATATAGCTCATCATTATGTACAGGAACATAATAATCATTCACCGCATCAACATATACTTCTTCTACATGGTTATTATCCTGGCGATAATCACTGTATGTATATTTCAAACCAGAAAAATACAACTGATTTTCTCCATCACCTTTTCTACCATACGTAACATCATATTCACAAAGCTTACGTACATCACTGCCCTTTAAGAATACAAGAATTAATGATTCCCCATAGCTGCCATCACTGCCTGTACCATTTGGAACAACATTATATGCATCCAATGCAGAAATAGAATCCTTTGTAAATGTAGACTGAATTTCCTTCTTGCTGATTAAACCAATCGCACGTTTCTTTACTGTTGGCTTCATATTCTGAATTTCTTCCAGTTTCTGATATTCAGGAGTATCTGGTGTTGGAGTTGGTGTTGCCTCTACCTGCTCTTCTGTTGACTCTTCTGCAGGCTGTTCTTCTGTATTCTTATCGACTAAAGACTGTGCTGCTTTCAACATCTGCTTCTTCTTAGTCTTCCAGGAAGCATACCACTGTGCATACCAGTCATCATATGCCAATGCATATGCATCAGTAATCAGATCCGCAGTATTGTTATTCAATAATTCATTAGTACTATGATCAACTGGTGTAAAGTTAAATGGATTTGCTGCCATTGTATTATCCACAGAAACACCATATGCATCAAACAATGCAGAAGATACCTGGTTTGTATAGTCATTGATTCTATACGCAACATCAGGATTTTCTTCAATTTCACTTGTGACTTCGACTAACTGATAACCACTGATAGAACCATCCTCTTTATTGATGTCTAATACACCAAGATATTGCCCATTTTCTCCACAAGAAACAATATTTGTATCTCCTTCTGTTTCCACTTCCCATTTTTCATCAACATCACAAGAAGCAACAACAGTATTGATATCATCAACGCTCTTCGCAATTTCATGTGCGAATGCATCGCCACCATGTGCAATCGCAATCACATAATCACAACCTTCTTCATTTAAGGAAGAAACAATATCTTTCGCTGTATCAATTGCATTTGCCAAAGAGACATCATCACTAGAAATAGATTGTTCTTTCATCACTGAAAAGATACCAATTTTCTTTCCCGCTCTTTCAACAACTTTATATGTAGAACCACCCTTTTCAGCTAGTGTACTCTTCAATGCTTTTCCAGCTTCACTGTCAGAATAATTCAGATTGCCTGTCAATAATGTAGGAACCGTTTCATTCACACCGATCATATTAGCCAGTGTCTGTGTTCCATAAGTAAATTCTTCATCTCCTAATGCAATGGCATCATAGCCAAACATAGACATCAAAGATAAATCAGGTGCACTTGTAGAATTCAAACAGCTGAATGCTGAACCAGTAGAGAAATTACCGCCATCAATCAACACCGTATTTTCTGTACGATTGAGCTGAATGAGATTTGCTAAACGAGAATAGCCACCTAAAGTAACATATTCCTCATTATCAGCCTGTTTATATTGAAGAATATGATCCTGCAGATCACTTGTGAATAAAATACGTAGATTAGTATCTTCTACCGCTTTTTCTTCACCTTCTTCTGATATTTCTTCTATGTTACCGTCATCTTCACCTTCCGCAAAAACAGTAAATGACTGGATGCTTGTGAAAGCTAAAACAGATGACAATAATAAAGGAACATATTTCTTCATACACTCAACCTCGACCCATGCATTATATCATTATTCAAGCATCTCATATATACAGAATAGTATTATATGCATGCCAATAATTAAGATTTTTTGCAAAAAGAAAAAGGCAACGTGTGCCTTTTCCTTACTTCATCATATTCATGATATCATTCAAAGAAGGTTCCTTGCTTTCCTGCTTTGGTTTCACTTTAACAGTATAGTCAAAATCTTCCTTCTTTAATTCTGTCATTTCTTTCTGATTCGTAGAATTCACAAGTCTTTCAGCCTGTTTTAGAATAGCTTCTTCTACAACATTTCTAGCCAGACGTCCATTGCCAGCTTCTTCTGCATTGATGGACTGTACTTCATTAAAGTATTGGATCAATGGTTCTTTCGCATCTTCACTGATTTCATATCCCTTTGATTTTGCCTGGATACAAGCAATCTGATAAAGCTGTGTTCCAGTGTAGTCATCAAAGTTAATTAAATTTGGAAATCTAGATTTCAAACCAGAGTTTGCTTCCAGGAATGTAGCCATTTCTTTCTTGTAGCCAGCCAGCACGACAATCAGATTATCTCTATGATCTTCCATGGCTTTGACAAGCGTATCAATTGCTTCTAGACCAAACGAATCATCTTTTCCTCGATACAGAGAATATGCTTCATCCACAAACAATACACCACCCATTGCACTCTTGATCACAGACATAGTTAATGGTGCTGTCTGACCAACATATTGTGCAACCAGGTCCGCTCTTGTTACTTCAACAAGCTGGCCTTCACTCAATACACCAATGGCTTTTAAATAGCGTGCAAGTAATCTAGCAATGGTTGTTTTACCTGTACCTGGATTGCCTGTAAAAATCATATGCATGGAAACAGAAGCACTCTTAAGACCTTGCTGCTTTCTTTTTTCCTGTAAAGAAATATGTGCCTGTAAAGAACGAATATAGTTTTTCACTTTCTCTAAGCCAACAATTTCATCCAGTTCTTTATTCACTGCTTCAATTTCTTCTGCACTGTTCTTTTCTCTGGATAATACTTGTTTCTTGCTTCCATAGATTGCATATGGCATACCATCCACTTCCTGTAAAAGGATTTCTTCATTATTACCTAAGTTTTCATTTAAGACAAAGGCTGAAATAGATACATAAAAATCATGAAAGACAGAACGAATTGCGTCAATTCCCTGTGTTTTATCAAAATGTGTATGTACCCAGCTGCGAATACTTTCATCCACTTTCACATCAATATGCAGATTGTTTGTACATTTTTCAACAAAGATATTTGTATTTTGAATAATGATCTTGCTGATGGCTTCATCATCTAACTGCACAAATGTAATGTCATCTAATACGTGATACATAAAGTCCGCACCAAATGCATTCTGCACACCAGATACTTTTCCATTTGTGATAAATACAAGATATTTACCATTCACATGCAATGAATCAATGGCATCTTTTACAAGACCCGTCTGTGCTTCCACTAAAACACCTTTATTCAAGACATATCTCTTATTCAATACAACTTTTCCATCAATCACTAACGAATCCACCATTCTAAGAAATGATGCAAATGAAGATTCAAAGTTTTCAAAGCAAATTACAGTTCCTCTGCCATTCAAAGCCTCATACAGATCCTGTAAGAAAATCTGTTCTTGTGAAGCAGATGTATAGCGAGACATATCCATCGTATATACTTCATCACTCACAAGAATATTTCTTTTGTTTAGTGCACTTGCCACTTCATGAATGGAAGAATGCTTTCCTGTACCACGAGGACCATGTACAAGCATTACATTCTTGATGCCATTCTCATTTTCACCCATCACAAAAGGACGACGGAATGCAACACAAACCTTTTTTACAGCTTCATCCTGACCAATGATTTTCTGAGATACTTCAGCTTCAATTTCCCGAAATACCTTACCTTGATCAAAATCTTTGATGACTTCTTTTGCCGGTTCAATTCCATAATCATCTTTCAGCTGTTTCTCAAGTGTTTCTAAATCAATGTCCCTTTGTGTCTGTATATTTGAAGTATCTTTCTTGTTTAGCTGTTCCTGCATTTGCTGAAGTTCATCTTTCTGCTTATTCAAGATGCGATTCAGCTCCTGCATTGCCTTATCTGCCGTTTTTAAAATTGTATCCGTTGTAGAAGGTGCAGCTTCTTTCTTTGGTGCTTCTATTGTTAGTTCAATGTTTGAATCATCTTTTTCTTCATATGTTCTTTTCTTTGAAAACACTTCATTCCAAAGACGATTCTTTTCGTCATTTCTATCACTCATAAATTATCTTCCCTGGCCGCTTGAGCGCATACTGCCATCACTCGTTAATCCATCTTTTTTCAATACTGCTTCTAATGTAGAAATATCTGCAGATAAATTAATGAAATCTTCATCTGTCATAGAAGAAATGATTTTGCCCATTGCATCATTGATCAGATGAATTGTACGAATCAATTTATTCTTTGTTTCTTCATAAGAAGGATCTGTTTTTGCATACTGCAGATTACGATACTGATTCAAGATATTGATCAAAATTGGTAAATAATACTCATACAGTTTCTTCAATTTATCTTTAGAGTTTGGAAACTTAGACTCTAATGTCTGTACCTGTTTCAATAAAGAAGCCGTTTCATATAAACCATTGGAAATCTCTTCATCTGGAATATCATTATTCAAGCTTGTAATTTCCTCAATAAAATATTGTGCATTCTTTTCCTTCTTTACAGTCTCTTCCTTCTTTGGCTGTGGATTCTCTACCACTTCCGCATCAAATACTTCCGCCTGTAAAGGAGAATTTGCCTGAATGGAATATAGATCATTAATGATTGCAGAATAAGATTCTGGATATCTTCTTTGATACTCATTAAAAGAACAAATATATACATTATTACGATATACATCTAAAGATGACAAAGATGCATACTTTTCTTCTCTTAAACGCAATTCAATCTGATCCACGACACGAATACTGCTTCTAGATTTAAAGTACTGTCTTAAATATAAATTGATTTTTGCGACTTTGCTGGATTGACTATTACCACTTCTTTGATATCTGTTTTCTCTTCGATAGGATGAAAACTGATTAAAAGACTGCTCATCAGAACTGTTATTTTTATATGTAGAAACAGAAGCAATCGCAATTCCAACAACGACCGCGATGATTAAAAACAATGGCAGCATAAAACTCATGCCACCTGAAAAAACAAAAAACAATATTAACCAAACCCACCAGTTTGAATTTCTTCTTCTCATACTAAAAATACTCCTTTAGTTTGTCACAATTATAGCATATACACCTTTCATTCAATTGTTAATATTATTAACACTTTCAAAACAAATTCATTGTAGAATATATCCATGAAAAAAATAATTGCATCAACTGATCAAAAAGATCCTATTTTAAGAAAACTATCCCAACAAAATCATGGTATTGTAACTGACACACAAATCATTTCTCTTTCTACTTTTCTCAAAGAAGAAAAAGATGATGATCTTGTTTTAAGCATTCAGCTATCCAACAAATTATTACAGGCAAAAGAACATTTCCCTATTTATAAGGCAATGTTCCTTTTCCCTGTATTTATTCAAGAAATCTTATCTTTCACAAAGGAATGTATTTTATATTCCATTTCTGTAGATGATCTTCCTGAAACAAATGCAAATGAAAAAGAACTCAAAGAAATTCTCAGCATTGCCTTTACTTTAGATTTCGCAGAAAAGAACAATGTAAAAAATGGAATTCCTGCTTCTTCAGATTCTATTTCATTACATTATCAATTCATCAAAGATTTCTATCACTATGATATCTATGAAAAGCTTAAGAAAAAATATGACTATGAAGCATACCCATCCAATACCCCAGATGTATCTTTAAAGTATGCGCTAAACGCAAGAAGTGAAGCAGAAGCTATCGCACAGGATATCTGTAGAAAACAGATTCCTTGTAACGTCATTCTATCCACTGCTACTGCTTTACCGCTATATGAAGCTGTCTTTAGAAGATATAACATTCCATTCTCTTCTCTAAGACAAGCAAAACCATTACACTTGCCATTGCTTTTTAAAGCATTGATTCTTTTTGGAATTCATAAAGATCGCAAATCATTTTTAGATGCATTGAAATACAATGCATTCTCTCATAGAGTCAGTAACGATACATATGCATTCTTACGTGATACTTTAACAACATACGCCCTTCCAGATCCAATTGATCTAGAAAATACAAACTACGCAAAAGACATTGAAAAGTTCAATGCTTCCTATGAAAAAGCACAGGCATATTATGCTTTGATTCAGGATGAAATTGATAGTCTTTTGACATATACATCCATTCATGAATTCTTATTTCATGCATTTGATATTGTACGTAAATCATCTTATCTGAAAGATCCAACAGAATTACAGGCTGGTATTTCAATGCGTCAGACAATCATTGAATGTGAACCATATGTTCAAACGGAACAAGATCTTTTATTCCTGGCGCGCTGTTTTGAAACACTGCATTCCGATGAACAGGTTCTACAATCCGATTTCTGCATCATTACAGATCTAACACATCCCGTTGCGCCAAAACAAATCAGCTATGTCTGTTCTGTTTCTGGTGCAAACTATCCATCTGTTCCAAAATGCTGTGGATTGTTTGATGAATCTTATGTGGAAAAGATTACTAAATATCCATCTCGTTCTACACGTTATCAGCTCTATATGGATCAACTATCGTGGATTGAAAACAGCGCAGAAAAAAATCTCATTTATTCTACATACACAAATGACTACCAGGGAAAAGAAATCCAGCTGGCATTTGAAATTGAAAACAAATATCCTGATATGTTAGAGAAATGGGATCTTGTTTCTTTACCTCCAAACAAAAAGAAAAATCACGCCTTAACAGAAGAAACCGCAAAAGCACTCTTTGCGAAAAACAATTGTATTACAGGTTCTATTTCAACAATTGAACGCTATTTTGCATGTCCATATTCCTACTTCATTCAATCTGGCTTAAAAGTCAGAAAACAGGAACAGTCATGTGTTGATGCTAGAACTGTTGGAAATATGCAGCATGAATTACTGGAAACAAGTGTAAAAGAGTACGGCAAAGACTATTCTAAAATTACGGAGGAACAAATTCGAACATATTTAAAAGATGCATTTGATGTATTAGATGCATTACATCCAACAGAAACAATCTTCAATCAAATCACAAAAGAAAGAATCGTGCATGGTATTCAACAGGCACTTGTATTCCTGAATGATTTTGAAAATCATACTTCTTTTAAAATCAAAAGAGTTGAACACAAATTTCATGAACAAGTCACAGAACATGTTGATCTTGTTGGAAAGATTGATCGTATTGATCACTATGGTAATGAATTGATTCGTATCCTTGACTATAAATCATCTAGTAAATCCTTAAGTGAAGCACAAATCAAATCCGGTCAACAATTACAGTTAATGACATATATGATGATTGCGAAAAAGCTATATAACGTAGAGCCAGCAGGTGCCTATTACTATTCCTTAAAAGACGAAAGTTATTCAGCAGATGCTAAAAAAGTAGTGAAGAAAGAAATTGAGGAACAAGACTGGAGCGAAGAAGCAGAACTTGTTCGCATGCTCAATGAAAGAAGACTCAGAGGATTTACGTTTACAAAGCGTCTTACAGAAATGGATGATGATGAAAAACATATCGTTTCTTTAAAAACACAGATGAGTTATGAACTCATTGAAGAGTGTCTAAAAGAAATCTATGAATATTTCTATGCTCATGTCACAAAAGGAGAAATTGACTTATCTCCAACAGACAATGCTTGTCTATATTGTGACTATAAGCCAATTTGTCGATTCCATGGAGAAAGAAGAAAACCTGCACCCATTTGTTGTGAAGATATCAGTTTTAAAGTCGGAAAGGAGGAAGCATGAACTTAGACGCCGAACAAAAACAAGCCGTTGAAGCTTTAGGAAAAAATATACTTGTATCTGCTTCTGCGGGTGCTGGTAAAACAGGTGTACTTGTACAACGATTAAAGAAAAGAGTCATTCAAGACCGTGTTCGTGTTTCTCGTATCCTTGCGATGACATTTACTGCAGCTGCAGCTTCTGAAATGAAGAAGCGTCTTGCGAAGGAATTACATACTGCATTTCAGCAGACAACAAGTGATGAAGAGAAAGCATGGCTTAGTGAACAGTTAGTAGAACTAGAAGCCGCAAATATTACGACCATTGACTCATATTGCTTAACAATCATCAAAAAATATTATTCTGTCATTGGATTGGATCCTGCAACAGCACAGAAAGTACTTTCCCAAGGCAGTGTGAATATTTATAAAAAAGGAGCATATCTTAATACATTAGCGAAATATATTGAAAATGATCCCGCTTTATCCTATAAAGTCATTTCTTATTTTTCTGCACGTGCAGAAGATTATGATTCTTTATATTCCATTATCAATACAATCAATACACATGCACAAAGTACCATTGATCCAGATGAATGGTATGCACAGGCAATTTCTTCCTATGCACCTATTACACGCATTTCAGATTTATCCCAGGCAACACTTGAAAACTTCTTCTCTCGTCTTTCACTAGATTTGAATTGCCTGTTATCCTATCTTGATCAAATGCGTTTTTACGGTGATGGTGATGAAAAGATTAAATTTGAGACATTAGACCAGGAAGAAATCGCAATCCGCAACTGTATCAATGCCATTCAAGATCACAACTATTCTAAGTATTCATATTCTTTAGAAAATCTAGCACTATGTAAAACAAGTCCTAATACAAAGAATGCTGAATATAGTGCTTCTAGAAAAGCAATGAATGACAAGATCAAAGAATTATTGAAGAATAATTATGATTCTAAAATGATGATTCAGGATCATAATGACCTTTCTGATATTACTTCTTATATCGTTTCCTTAGCTAAAGATTCATGGAATGCATTTATTTCATCCAAGCAGGAAGACGCTGTCATGGATTTCAGCGACATGGAACGCTATGCATATGATATTTTATGTGCAAATAACTACACAGTTGCACATATCTTACAAGACTCCTTTGATGAAATCATGGTAGATGAATTCCAGGATACATCAGATTTACAGAACGCAATCATTGATATGATTTCCAATGGACACAACGTATTTAGAGTAGGAGATGTAAAACAATCCATCTATCGTTTTAGACAGGCAAAACCTTCTCTAATGAGAAATCTTATGCATGATCCAGAAACAATTCAGATTACTTTACGTCATAACTTCCGTTCTATGAATTCCATTGTAGAGTTTTCCAATCATTTGTTTTCTAGAATTATGAATGTTGATGGATGTAAAGATTCCTATACAGAATTGGATACCGTTTCTGTAGGTACTGCGCGTCAGCAGGAAGAAATCGTTCCGGTTGAATTTACGCTCATTAAACAAGAAAAAGATGCTGATGAAGAACTTAGTGGAAAACAACAGAAAGCATACTGGATTGCGAAAAAAATCTTATTGATGAAAAAAGAAGCTCCTGCATTATCTTTTAAGGATTTCTGTATTCTTGTACGTTCACACGCAGATAAAACAGTGATTCGTTCTGCTTTTGATTTCTACAATATCCCATATTTAATTGATGCAAGAGAAGGCTTCTATCAGTCTGAATTATGTCAGACGATCCTTTCTATGATTCACGCAATCAAAGATCCAAAGGATTCCATTGCTTTGATTTCTGTTTTAACTTCTCACTTCTATGATTTCTCAGATGAAGAACTTGCCTTGCTTAAAATTAGACATACTTCTATTTATGAAGGCATTGTAGAAGAACATCCAGAAATCATTGAAGAATTGAAAGAACTCAATCGTATTGCGGAAGA
Source organism: uncultured Bulleidia sp. (assembly GCA_934725105.1). Taxonomy (GTDB): domain Bacteria; phylum Bacillota_I; class Bacilli_A; order Erysipelotrichales; family Erysipelotrichaceae; genus Bulleidia. The sequence continues at coordinate 40,598 of CAKVBD010000006.1, forward strand.
TAGAAATATCATTGAATTACTCACACAGATTTCTATTCGTCATGATTTCTATAATCGACTCAACAATGATCAAAAAGCAAACTTCGATTATCTCTTTGATCAAGCCAGCAATGCAAAAGTCGATACGATTCAAGACTTCTTAGAAACAATGGAAGCAAGTGTAGATGAGAAATCATCTGAAGCTGTATCCAAAGGAAAAGATGATGATGTTGTTACCGTTACAACCATTCACCAATCCAAAGGACTGCAGTATAAAAATGTATTCCTATGGAGTACTTCCAAAAATGATTTTAGAGACAAGAGCAGTGCTGTGATGATTGATGATGAATTAAAGCTAGGCATCAATCATTTAACAATGCCATACCGCTGTAAACGCCCAACGATTCAAAGACTCGCTGTAGAATATCATTCCAACCTGGAAGATATTGAAGAATTTATTCGTCTTTTATATGTTGCGATTACACGTGCAGAAAAAAGAATGTTTATTGTTGATGCAACAAAGAAAGATATTTTGAAACAGCCAGTTGATCTATCTCTATTATCACAGCGTGGTGGTATGACTGCTTTGATTTACAGTGCAATGAAAGATGATCCATACTTCAGACTCACAGAAGTGGATGAAATGGATGTTGAAAAAGAAAAGGAAATTCCTAAGACATATGTCCAGGAACTTCCACACTTAACAATACAGCCTGCACTTCTTTCTTCCTTATATACTCCATCCAGTACGGAATTTAGAGAATTACCTGTTTTAGATGAAACAAGTAAGCTTGCGGGGAGTAAGTACGGTACAAAGATGCATGAAATCATGGAAGCATTGCCAAATAACCAATGGACAATGCAAGATTTAGAAGCTTATGATTTATCTGCTGCAGATAAACAAAGAATCTTATCTTTTTCACAATCAGATATTTATCACCAATGCCTGTCTATGGAAATTCATAAAGAATTCCCATTCTATGTAGAACAAAATGGTGAACGTATTACTGGTACAATGGACTTTTTAGCAATGAATGATTCAAATATCATTCTCATTGACTACAAAACAGATAACGCACCAGAAACAGAAATCAAACAAAGATATTCTCCACAGCTAAAAACATATATGAAAGCATTATCTATTATGTATCCAGGCAAAGAAATTAAAGCATATGCATATTCTTTCCATCATGAATCATTTATTCAAATTTAAAGGTATCTCAAATGAGATACCTTTGTTTTATGCAATTTCGCTCACAGTATTTGTAACCATTTCTTCATACTGACGTGTATAAAGATCATAGTAATAGCCATGTGCATGCATCAGTTCTGCATGTTTGCCTCTTTCAATGATCTTGCCATCTTTTACAACTAAGATAACATCAGCATCAACAATCGTTGATAAACGATGTGCAATCACAAATGATGTTCTACCTTTGATGACTGTAAAGATTGCATCCTGAATTGCTTTCTCTGTCAATGTATCAATAGAAGCAGTAGCTTCATCTAATACTAAAATCTTAGGATCCGCTAGAATTGCTCTTGCGAATGAAATCAATTGCTTTTCACCCGTAGATAACATATCTCCACCTTCACCGACTTCTGAATCCAGTCCTTTATCCATTTTATCAATGACAAATTCCGCATTTACAAGTTTTAATGCCTTCCAGATTTCTTCATCCGTAGCATCTGGCTTACCATATCTCAGGTTATCTCTAACAGTACCAGAGAATAGATGAGGTGTCTGTAATACATAGCCAATATTTGAGTGCAGCCATAGCTGCGATCTATCTCTTGCATCTTTTCCATCAATCAATACCTGACCATACGTTGGTTCAAAGAAACGACATACAAGATTTACAAGTGTCGATTTACCAGCACCTGTTTCTCCAACAATCGCAACGTTTGTACCCTGTGGAACTTTCAAGTCAAAATGCTCCAGTACCATTTCATTTCCATCAGGATATTTGAAAGATACATCTTTAAACTCTACATCACCATGTAAAGCTTCCCAGTTTTCTTTCTTAGGATGAAATGTATCCCCATACTTTTCAATCACCTCTGTACGATCCGCTACATCTGACTGTGTTTCAAGCAATGTTGTAAAACGTTCAATATTAACTTGAATTGCGATCAATCTTGCGATACCGCCAACAATACTCTGGATTGGTTCTAACATATTCAATGCATATGTCATAAATACAGAAAGTGTACCAATCATAATGATACCTTCCTGATTGATCATTCCACCTTTCCAAAGAATAATTGCTAATGTAATAGAAGATAACATTGTTACTAATGAAGAGAACAATGCGGAATATCTACCCGCAAGAACAGATGTCTTTTCCATATCATCAGAATCAACATCAAAATCATGATTGATCTTATTTTCAACAACCAGTGTTTTGATGGATTTCGCACCAGTAATTCCTTCATTGAAGTTTGAAGTGATCTTTGAGTTGATTTCACGAATCTTACGATTCAATGCAACCAGTTTCTTCTGAAAGAAAATAATCAAGACAACTGCGAATGGAATGATCAACATAATATACATTGCTAAATGAATATTAATGAGTGCCATATTAATCAATACAAATAACAAGTATGAACCCTGCCATACCATATCCATCATATCCCATGATACTAACTGTCCAATTCTACCAGTATCACTCATGACTCTAGCATGAACATAACCAACATTGTTCTGATTAAAATAAGAGAATGACAATTCCTGCAGATGATTAAATGAAGCATTTCTTAAATCACGGTTCACACTCATTTCAATCTTTCCAGCCCATGTTGTACTAACAAAATTCAAGATGACGAATATAATCAAAATGACAATATATGCAATGATAAATGGAACAATTGTATCTGTTGTTTTCAATGCGATGAAATGATTCAATGCATATTGATTAAACAAAGGATAAATAGAATCAATGAGTGAAGAAAGAGCACCCATAATGATCATACTGATCATGATTTTCTTGTATGGTTTTACAAATGGCAGTAACTTTGGAATACCAAAATATTTGAGTTTTACATTCTTATTTTCGCTCATTTGGATACCTCCGCAGCACTTCTGCTTTGTAATTCATAGATTTGTTGATAGATTCCACCATTGTGAATCAATTCCTCATGTTTCCCCATTTCAACGATCTTTCCATGATCCATTACGACAATGAGATCTGCATTCATCAATGTTGTAATTCTCTGTGCAATTAAAATCACTGTAGAGTCTCCAACGTTCTCTTTCAATGCATGACGAATCTTCGCATCCGTTTCCGCATCAACTGCACTCAAAGAATCATCAAATACCATCACAGGCGGTTTCGAAATCAACATCTGTGCAATCGCAGTTCTTTGCTTCTGACCACCAGAAAGTGTGACGCCTCTTTCCCCAACATACGTATCATAGCCTTCTTTAAAGTGTTCAATGGCATGATCCAGGGAAGCAATCTTCGCTGCTCGCTTCACTTCATCTCGATCCATTTCAGGTAAAGCAATCGCAATATTTTCTTCCAGTGTTCTAGAGAACAGATACGGTTCCTGTAAAACCATACCAATATTTGTTCTCAGACAGCTCAATTTTATATCTCTAACATCAACCCCACCAATTGTGATGGAACCATTCTCTTTTGGCAGTTCATACAGACGATCTAATAAATACATCAATGTACTCTTGCCAGAACCCGTTCCACCAAGAATACCAACTGTTGTTCCCGCTTTAATTGTAAAGTTGATGTCATCCAGGATTTCTGCACTTCCATTTTCATACTGGAAAGATACATGATTAAATGCAATATCCTGATGCAGATCGACATCCTTTGCATCTTCAACATCTCTTTCTTCTTTACTGTTCATGATATACATCAAACGTTCAATGGAAATGCCAGCTTTCGCTAAATTTGCGATGACTCTACCAATATTACGAATTGGCCACATTAACATTGTTGTATAGGAGTTAAACGCAATAAAATCACCAGCACTCATTTCTCCATTGACGCACAATACAGTTCCAACACACAGAACACTAAAGATCTGCAGATAAGAAAATAAATCAGAACTACTCCAGAACGCTGCTAACAATCGCATTAAATGCACCCACATATTTGTATAGTGTTCATTCTGTGCTTCAAATCTTTCTCTTTCATAGGATTCTCTGCCAAATGCACGAACAACTCTAACACCTGTTAAATTCTCCTGTGCAATGGAAGATAATTTTCCTTCTTCAATGTCTACTTTCTCAAAGGATTTTCCAATACCTTTATGAAAGAACAAAGAATATCCAATAATAATTGGAATAAAGATTGCGGAAACAAGTGTCAGTTTCACATTGATCGTAAACATGAAATACATCGCAAATGTAATCAAAATCACAATTCGAAATAAGAAGATTAACTGTTCAGATAAGAAGATTTTGATCTGTTCCACATCTGACGTACATCTTTGAATAATATCTCCTGTCTGATTTTCAGAATGCCAGACAAATGGTAAATGCAAGATGTGATTAAACAATTCATTTCGCATTGTATGCACTAACTTCTCTGCACCTTTTGCGTTCAAAAGATTCAAGAAGAAACGGAATAATGCACCTAATGATGCAATACACACAACAAGCATTGCCATAAACCACAAGTTAGATTGAATCCATTCTGTTCCGCCAACAGAAATCAACATCTGATTTAGTATGCCAGGCAGTTCTGTCACTTTATCTCCAAGAACACTGTCGACTGTAAATCCAATGATTCTTGGATTGATCATATCCATAAAAGACACAAGACATCCTGAAATAATCGCAAGAATAAAATACTTCTTGCTTCCATTCAAGAAAAACAGCACCATCTGTGTCTTTGTTTCAAATCGCTTCCTTTCCATTCAATTCCCCTCTTTCTAGAAGGATTAGATTGTTTCTAATTTCGTATATCCTTCTAATTTTTTATATGTTTCTTCATTTCCAACGACACAGATACATCCTTCATCCAATGCCTGATGGAATACATCTGCATATGCGGAAAGTTCTTCACCCGTTGTTTCAATGATTGCTTTGCGATTATTCTTTCTATTTTCATAACTTACGTTTGTGAAATAGAAACGATCTGCAACTCTCACTTTTGCAAGTGGAGAAAGCAGAGGTTCGCTTGAAGCAATCGTACCAATGATCATCTGCGTCAGATCTTCATTGGAAGTTGCCAGTGAAGCAACTCTTTCATATACATGCTTATATGCATTGATTGCATTTGTAACATCTGGATCACGATAAGAATATGCTCCAATATTTCCATTCTGATTGACCGCAAATCCAGTGCCATACGCACCACCCTTCACTCTGACTTCATTCCATAAATAATCGTATGTCAGTAAATGAGAAAGCACATTTAATTTTGGTGAATACTTTCCACCAATTTCTTCAATATTCTGATTGATTGCACTATAAGAAACACCACCAGTAATCTGAATAAATTCTTTCTTATTCTTTAACAATGGATAGTGCATCTTTGCTGGCTGAGCATCAATTGTATATAAGCCATCTACAAACTTTTCAACAAATGCCAATTGATCTTCTCCTGTAATAGAAGCTGTACAGCGAGCCTTTGAGAATAATACTTCCTGATATAATTCACATTCCTGAACAAACGTATCAATTTCTTTTTCAAAGTTCTTCTCTAAATTCTTTTCGTAGATACCAGATTCATATCCACCAACGTATTCTCTAAAGACACCTTCTGCACTGTTATGCGCAGCACATCTTCTCATTGCGATACTTTGACCATTGGCAAGTAATCCTTGTCTAAACGATTCATTATCCTGTTTCAAAATAGGAAGAATCTTTTCTGGGTCAAAGACTGTTTCTTTCGCAATCTCCAACATCAAATCAATTGCTTTTTCTGTATTTTCCTTTAAACAAGAAGCTGAAATACCAAGCAATGGAATACATGAATTATGTACACCTGTTGGAGAATAGGCATCTAAGAAGAATGACAATCCACCAAGATCTTTACGAATTGCACTTTGAATCTGTTCAACTGTCTTATTCTTTGTTGGAAGATTTGTAAATAAACTTGCAAAGAAACCTAGAGATGGTAAATGATCTACTGTAATTCCAGCTAAGTTAAAGTAGAAATTCAAATATGTAATACCACTATCTTCTGCTGGATGTAATACAACATCGACACCATACTTACGAATGACTTCATATGGATATACAATTGGATCCTTTGAAATATCTTCTTTTGTCAGCTTTGGCAATGTATCTAGCTGTTCTTCTGTATCTGCTGTTGCCTGCCAATTATCTAGTGTTTGATTTAATGCAATGTATTTTGATACATCTTCTTTCCAGGAATCTTTTGCTTCCTTTAATTTTGCTTCTTCTTTTTCTACTCTTTCTTGAGAAAGTGTATAGGAAGGTACCGCAACAACTGTTGATAAATGATCAGACAGGAAGAATTCTTTTAACAATTCTTCAAAATATCCTTCATCAACTTTCTTGCGTAATTCTTGAAATACAGGATTCAAAGAGAATCCCTGTGTAATATCTCCATCATAAAGCCATGTTTCTAATGCACGCTGTGCGAACATGACACCTGCAGGTTCATGCTTTTCACGATACTTGAATTCCAGCTGGTTGAGTGTAGCTAATATCGCATCATGATCTAAGCCATTTTCAATCAAGCCTTCTGCACACTTTCTAATCGCATGCATCACTTCATCATACTTATCTTCATCAGTATTCCTAACACACATGACGATCCATGACTGTTGAATGCCATCATAGATATCTAACTCAACATCTTCACCAAGATTTTGTTCAATGATTGCTTTTTTCAATTCAGATTCATTGGAAGATACAAGAATTGTAGATAGTAATCCCCATGCCAGGTTCTTTAAAGGCTGATCATAGGAAGATACAATTCTTGCCAATGCAATCTGTGTTCTATGTTCCTTGCTTTCATCTTTTGATAATTCATATTGCACAGTATGATGTTGTGCTTCTTTTTCAACTTGATTTGGAATAGAGAAATCCATCTCTTCTTTTTCATATTGAGAAAAATATTCATCATTGATAAACTTTGTTACTTCATTGATATCTAATGTACCATCCAGCCATACTCTTGCATTACTTGGATGATAAAACTTCTGATGTGTTTCAATAAAGGATTCATAGCTGAGATCTGTAATATGTTCAGGATCTCCACCAGATACATATTGATAGCAGTTATCTGGGAATAACATGCGATTCAATTCATCAATGATCGTTTCATCTACAGAAGAAAATGCACCCTTCATTTCATTTAAGACAACACCTTTATAAATTGGTGTATCTTCTTCATGACGAATTTCATAATGCCACCCTTCCTGATAAAAAATATTAGGATTTGTATAAATTGCTGGATGGAATACCGCATCCATATATACAGACATTAAATTCATAAAGTCTTTATCATTTCTAGAAGAAACGGGATACAGTGTTTTATCTGGGAATGTCATCGCATTCAAGAATGTCTGCATGCTTCCTTTCAATAGTTCAACAAATGGTTCTCTGACAGGATATTTCTTAGATCCATTTAAAACAGAATGTTCAAGAATATGGAATACACCTGTATCATTTTCAGGGATTGTTTTAAATGCAATCGCAAATGTTTTATTTTCATCTGCACGATCAAGCCAGGCAAGCTTTGCACCTGTCTTAACATGCTGCATTTCATACAGTGTGCCTTTCACATCACTTAATTCTGTTATATTTTTGATTTCAAATCCGTTGATTACTTCATTTATTATCATTTCAATACCCTCACATGTCTTCTATTTTATTATGGATTGCTTTCTTTTTCTTCTGTTTTGACTAACATACTTCTATTTTTATACCAGAAAATGTAAGAAAATAGCCCAATAACGCAAAATACAGCAGACAAGCCATACGCCGCAACCAAAGAATGATCTGCCGCAATTCCAAACGAAACACCAGTAAAGAACATTCCTAAATGTTGAAATAAGGAATACAGCGATAACGTACTTGCACGTGGTGTACCGTCAATGGATTCATTTTGAATATCATTCATCAATGCATATGTCATAGATTCTGCACACACCATACATGCAAATATAACGACAGAAAGAATAGCACTATGTGTAAAAATGATAGAAATGGATAAAACTGTAGCCATAACAAACAGCAGCATCATAAAATGATCTCGCTGGATTCTTTTTGTGATTGTATCTAGTAACCCAGTACTTAACGAAACTAAGTTCATGATCATAAAGAGAATACCAAACCACTGTACGGGAATACCAACACTTTCATATTGTAATTGATTGTAATAGGTTGTTAATGTATGCATGGATTCAGTCAATAACAAAGATGCAAGCAATACAGGCAGCATCTTTTTACATGCTCCTGCAGTTTGAATCAATGAATATTTCTTTTCATGTTCTTTCTTTTCTTCTTTAACATCTACAAGAAAAAACGAAATCACAAAGGAAATAAAATACATGATTGCGGTCCATAACGCTGCACCTCTTAAATCATGAGAGAAAAACAACGAAAAGGATAAGGAAGCACAACACATGCCTAATGTTCCAAACATGCTCATTCTTCCAAATGCTCCAATGGCTTTTTCTTTTGGAACGCTAAGATACAGAAGTGCAGTATCACATCCCGATAAACCAGAAGATGCAATACCTAACAAAACTCTTTCAATCACAAATCCCCAGAATGTCGTAGCTTTATAAAAAGCAAGCTTTGACAAAAAGAAGAACCCATTCGCAATCACTATTGTCTTACGATATCCAATGCGATCACAAATTAAACCCCATGGTACTTCAAATAAAATGACACAGATACAAAGCACACCATCAATCAAACCCATCTGTGTTAATGTAATTCCACAATCTGTACGATATAACGTGCAGACACTGCTATAAAAAACAAGTCCTTGCAAAAAAGCAAGAACATAAAAAATCAAAATATTATTCTTTTTCATATTCAACTCCTTGGCATGATAAAAACATCTATATTTACATATTCAGTTTTCTTACATACAAGGCACGTTGTTCATAATGGAAAAAGTATAAAATAAAAAGAACTGTAAGTCAACCTTCATGATACGAGACATAAATCAAATATCACATAAACAAAAGGATGGAAGAACCTCCCATCCGATTAATTATCGTATCCTTTACGAATTTTCTTCAAAACCCATGCATGTATTTTTTGAGAAGTTAAGTGTAGTTTACAGAAATACAACATACAAGTTTATTTCCACTTGTTACATTTTTACAGTTGGATTACTTTTGTAAATCTATCTAACACTGACTGTTCTGTTCCATGAGAAATCATGATCAGTGTTATATCCTTACGACTCAATAAATCATTCAAGATATCTCTCGCACTGTCTGCATCTATTGCAGACAAAGATTCATCTAATACAAATATTTTCTTGTTTGACACGTATGCTCTTGCTAATGCAATTTTCTGTTTTTCTCCACCTGATAAATTCTTTCCATTTTCCTGGATAAGATAATTTAAATTTTCACCGCAGGATTCATATAAATGTGTCAGTTTCAGTCGTTTAATAATATCTAAAAGTTCAGCTTCCCTGATATCTGTATATAAAGTCATATTGTTCTTAAGACTTGTATTGAAGATATGAACTGTTTGATCCAGATACGCTACATCTTTTAAGATATCAAAAGAATGCAGTTCTTTTCTTTCTATGCCGTTTAATTGAATGGATCCCGTATATTCCTGGTCCATCAAAAATAACATCTTGATCAGAGTTGATTTTCCACAGCCACTTTCCCCTAAAAGTGCAATAGAATCATGTGGTTCAATTGTAAAAGACAAATGATCATAGGAAATACTTTTTTCATCATTGAGCTGAACAGAAGTCAAATCTTTTACTTCTACTGGTTCAACAGCAGTTTCTCTATATGTTTTTTCTGTATAGTCTTTCAATTCCACTAAGTGTTCATTTGCTTTGATGCTGGTAATATCAGATAAAACACTGCCAACTGCATTCATAAATGTTCCAGATAAAGAAGCTACAGATAATACTGCACCAATTGCAACACCTTTTGTAATAGAGAGATAAATAATCAATCCAAGTAATACGACCTGGGAGAATAAAGAAACAACTCCCATTACACATTTCACACCATTGCTTGCCTTATCTAAAGAATATCTTTTGTTTTCCAGACAACTGGATGCATTAGAAATCAGTCTTACAAATATATTTTCTTTCTGAAATATTGCATATTCCATACGTCCCTGCAGCTGATCTTCTACACTAGATACAAATATTTCATTCTCTTCTTTCAAAGCAATTGAATGTTTTTCAACACCCTTTTGCAGCAGTCCCGGCAGCAGCATCATAACAGCAAACAATAAAATCGTAACAATTCCTACAGACCAATGTATGGTAATCAATGCCAGAAAAGAAAATACAATTGAGAAAACATCAGTAAATGCATCAAAAACAGGATCAATTAAATTCTTATCCATCTGATTGATTACTTCTGTATTCTTCGCAACTTTACCAGAAATACTTTCTGCTTTCCATTTGGCATTATCTGTCTGTGCAAATTCTTCGGCATACTGTCTGCGTAATGTATTATGTATCTTTGTTTTTAGTTTTGAATTGAAATTTTCAAGAATAAAATTCGAAATATAAAACAGAATAAAAACACCTAACAAGATAAATATATTACGAAGCAAAATATTTGTAGAATGAATTGTCTCCTCTGTCAATAGACTCCCCAGTCTATAGCTGCCAATAACATTCAATATGCTTGCAACAATGGATAGCAGAATTGAAATACAATACATTGATTTAAATCTTTCGAATAGTTTTCTCATAACTCCCAGCCTCTATTTCCGAAACAGTTTCAATTTTTCTTTCGGAAAATGTTTTCATTATATCACATCGGTTGTCTACGTCAACTAATTCATGCTGTTTTTTATTCGTCAACTCCTGCCAAAATTTATACATCTACTGAAAAGAGCAGATTATTGTACCTGCTCTTTGACTACCTTTACAAACTCGTGATATTCTTTTTCACTTAATCCTTAACGCAACATGAATTATCTTCTTCTGCTTGCTAATGTTACCTTTCATGATATCTTTCATCGACAATCTTGCAGCTTCTTTGCTTTCTGACTCATTCCATTTCTTATAATCATTGCTATAAACGATATTTCTGTCATCGTATGTACCTCCAGTCGCTCAAACTGTTTGATATGTTGAAATTCATTCAATTCATCATGTTATTTGAAAATCAAATTTTTGACACCTCATCCAATTTTGTAGCGACAATATAAAGAAAAAGAACTGTAAATCAATACAGCTCTTAATATAGAATCTTATCAATAATGATTTCAGCTCTTCCAAGATTCACCTTGTCACCAGCATTGATCTTGCTTCTTCCTAAAGGAGGAAGTTTAGAGCCATTGATAAATGTACCATTATGTTCAGATACATCTTCAATATATAGATTTCCATTTTCTAATGTAAATCTTGCATGTCTTCTAGAAACTGCTGGTTCACTGATTGGTAAACCACAAGAAGAACTATCTCTACCAATGAGTACTGGGAATGCATTGAGTGTTACTTGCTGCGCTTGTCCATTGATAATAACAGATACAACCATACCTCTTGGATTTGCTGGTTTCACTGCAGAAGCCTGTAGTTTACTTTCAATTGGATCAATTTCTTCTACTGGCTGTTTTACAATCACAGGCTCTTCATACACAGGCTGTTGCTGCACTCTTGACTGTGCCTGTTTTTTAGAAACAGGTGGAATTTCATTCCCAGATTCATCTACATAATATGTATTCTTTTTCACTGCTAAGAAAATAACCGCAATACCAAGAACTGCAACCATACCAAGCAATGCAAATATAATCAACTTATCGATTTCAGGATTATCAAACATAATATTTCCCTCCACTAACATGAACTATCATACAACGAAATTGTTCATTTTACTATGATTTGAACATTAATTTCTATTGCTGTTGACCGCATCATAAATGCGATTTTTACTAATTCCTGTCTTCTTTGCGGCATCTTTGATTGCATCTTTTGTACTCATACCATTTTCAACAGATGCATTTACCATTTCAATGATTGTATTCATGTCAATTGCTTTACTTTTATCTTCATGGTTTCCATCCATGACAATTACCATTTCACCACGCAATTCATTAATCACTTCAAGTATTTCAGAAATAGAACCACGTAAGAATTCTTCATGCATCTTTGTTAATTCTCTAGCTAAAGTCATCTTGCGATCACCAAAGACTTCCATGCAATCTTTCAAACACTTTTCAATACGATGCGGTGCTTCATAGAAGATCATTGTCATTGGATAATTCTCATATTCTTTTAGCTTCTTAACACGATCTGAATGAGACTGTGGAAGAAAACCAATAAAGATAAATGGCTGTGCTACAAGACCAGACGCAACAAGTGCATTTAAAAATGCACTAGGTCCACTCACAGGAACAACATTAAAGCCTTCACTTGTCGCAAGCGTAACGATTTTCTGACCAGGATCATTGATAAGTGGATATCCCGCATCAGAAATCAAAGCAATATTCTTTCCATCTCTCAATAATTCAAGAATGCCATTCGCACTCGATTCCTCATTAAAGTTATGATATGCAATCAAACGATTATGAATATCAAAGTGCTTTAAAAGAGAACCACTTGTTCTTGTATCTTCACAGGCAATCACATCTACCTTGTTTAAGATTTCAATTGCACGAGGATTCATTTCATTTAGATTGCCAATGGGTGTTGGAACCAGGTATAGCGTTGGCATTTCATTTTCAAATGACTTTTGACGATTCACGCATTTTCTCCATCTTTTTTCTTACGTCCAAATGTACGTACCGTTACATTTTTATTTTCTGCTGGTGCTTCCTGTCTTTTACGACTTGAGAATTTTCTTTTTTCAATATTGCCAGAATTAGAATTGTCTTTTTTCTTGCCAAAAGAACGAACTTCCTTCTTCATTTCAGGTGCCTTTAAATCATAATTCACATGTGTCGGTGCACCTTCAGGTCGATTTTGATGAATGATTGTCTTCTTGACTTTCTTTCCTTCTTCTTCCGGTTTTTTCTTAACAATGACACCTTTTCTTGGAATACCTTTTTCTCTTAGATCTTTGAGTGTAATAAAGATTGCAGCTTCTCTATTTTCAAGCTTTGCTTCTTCATTCATAACATTCATATTTGTTAAACGATAGATTTCGCCTTCATACTCAACCTGAGAACCAATCTTAGGTAATCCTTCTGTTAGCTGCTTATAGTCATCATCTTCATACTTCAGGCAGCATTTCAATTTACCACACATGCCAGAAAGCTTATCAATGTTTAAAGCAAGCAGCTGGTTCTTTGCCATGTTAATAGAAATAACATCAAAGTGTGATTTAAATCTGCTGCAGCAGCATTCCATACCACACATGCCAAGACCACCAACCATTCTTGCCTTATCTCTTTCACCAATCTGGCGTAATTCAATACGACAATGTAAACGTGCACCTAATCTTTTCAAGAGTTCTCTGAAGTCTACTCTTTGTTCTGCAAGATATACAAATAAGATCTTTGTTCGATCCAATGTATATTGTGCACTTAATAAATGCATATCCAATGCAAGATTTTCAATTTCTTTATTACAGATAGAAAATGCATCTTTTTCCATCTCAAGGTTCTCTTCAAAAGCACGGTGATCATATTCTGTTGCTTTACGAATGACAGGTTTTGTTGGAACATGCAGACCATACTTATCTACATCCAGACAATCTGCCTGTACCTGGCCCATTTCCATCCCTTGTTGTGTTTCTACAACGACCCAGTCATCTTTTAAATAATTACTATCCATTGCACCAAAAGAGTAAGGTTTTCCTTCTCCTCTAAATCTCACCACAACGGAGTATGGATAATGAACTGCTTCTTCTTGTATTTCATTTGTTAGTGTCATTGATTCCTCCTAACTGATACAGTGACTGATACAATACTAGATTCAAATCGTTGTATCGATTACATGCATCTTTTTCTTCTAATGCGATTCTTAAAATATCGCAACACATCTTCTTTTTTCCAAAAGAATTCTTTACTACATTCTGATACCAGAGTGGACCATCTATATTTTCTATAATGACATCATGTGCATATAGCATCAATAAGTCATAGAAACTAGACAAGATCAAAAGATTTTCTTTCTTGGAAGTATTTGCATCTTTTGCTTTACTAGACCAGTTTACTTCCCAGTCAACACTGATTTCTTTTCTCTTCATGCCTTCGCAATTCAGAAATTGCTTCAACATACCACAGACATGTTCAAATAATACTGTATTTTTTTGACTGTCTATATCATACATATTCTTTAAATCAGACATATCTTTTACAATATGAGACATAAAATATGCATCATCTTCATTTACACCTTCATGCATCAAATCATCAAAGTAATCTTTTGCACTTCTAGGCATAAATGGAAGTACAGTACATCTAGAGATAATCGTAGGTAACATACGATTTACATTGTCTGTCGTAAGAATCGCAGTTACACCACTTCCAGGTTCTTCTAAGAATTTCAACATGCTGTTTTGTGCAGAAATCGTTGCATTTTCTGCATTTTTGATGATATAGACTCTTTGCCCATTTTCTTCTAATGCTGTCTTAGAAAACTTTTCCTGAATTCCATCGATCATTTCCTTGGAAATAGATTCCTCTTTTCCATCCAAAATAATCATGTCGGCATATGTACCTTCTCTTACTCTTCTACAAGTATTACATTCTTCACATGCCAATCCTTTTTGTTTCTCACACAGAATACTTTGTGCAAGTAAAATAGCCGCCTCATACTTTGGTGTTCCATAAGGACCAGTAAAAAGATATGCACTTGATATACGATTTGTTTTACACGCATTATCCAGTGCACGATAAACGATTGGTTGTTGTTTTTCTAACAACTCTTTAATCATCTAATAGTCCTTTCATAATGGAATAGCACTCATTGATAACTTCTTCTAAGCTCTTAGAAGCATTCACAATGACCATTCTTTCTCTGTATTTTTCTACAACTGCTTCGTATCCGGCATGCACGAGATTATGGAAATCTTCACTTTCCTGATCCAAACGATCTAAAGAAGCACGATTTGCATTAATACGATCCAATCCAGTTTTAGCATCAATATCTAAATAAATCGTCTTGTCTGGGAGTTTTCCTTCAATTGCGAACATATTAATGGAATATACTTCATCAATGCCAATCTTTCTTCCATATCCTTGATATGCCAAAGAAGAATCCACAAAACGATCTGAAACGATAGTAATGCCTTCTTCTAAAGCTGGTAATACTTTTTCTACTAAATGCTGACGACGTGCAGCTGCATAAAGCAATGCTTCACATCTAGGATCCATTTCTGTATTCTTTGGATCAAGAATGACATCACGAATCTGTTCAGCAATCTTAGAACCCCCTGGTTCTCTTGTGTATCTTACCTGATATCCTTCTTTTTGAAGTCTTTCAACAACAGCAGTAGACACTGTTGTTTTTCCACTTCCATCAGGTCCTTCAAATGTTATAAATAAACCTTTTTTCATGCATTTCATTATAACACAACAACCATTCGCTTCCCTATCAAAAGAAGACGGTACTTTTCCATACCATCTTCTCATTATTTAAAACTAAATAGATTTTATATAAACATCACATCATATATAGGTAAATAGAGAATATGATCTTTTTCATATACATTTGCATCATTTGATAAAATAATACCTTGATCAATTCTATACCCTTCCACTGCAAGCAGTTTAGTCATTGCTTTAAAAGAAAAGCTTTCTTTACCAGACTTCACTTCTATTGGAAGAACATTTAATTTTTCAAAATCATCTACTAGAAAATCCACTTCACCTATTTTTTTCCTATCGTAGTAATAATTCTTATATCCATGTGCGTATAATTCCTGTGCTACCACAGTTTCATACACTGCACCAAGGTTTACACCTGTACGTTGCTGTAAGATAGCATTCACATTATTTCTGTACAGTAAATATGTCAATAAACCAACGTCATTCATATATAGTTTTATCATTGATTTACTTGATGACTGAATTAACGGAAACTTTGGCTCACTAATTGCCTTACAATCAATTGCGATTCCAGAGTTTAATAAGTATTCAAATTCTCCAGAGTAATTTTCTGCACGATCACCCTTTTTATTTTCTATTTTTGAATATTGAATTCTCTTGACCTTATTTTCTAAATTGGAAGGTAACATTTCATATATTTTTTTAATTTTCAATCTGTTTTTATCATCATATTTTGTGGCATCTTCGCAATAATAAGAATATATGTCTTTCTGTATATCTTTAATTTTCATAACATTTTTTTCATTTACATATGTTTGAACCGCATCAGGTAATCCTCCAACGTATAAATACGCAAGAAAATAATCCATGATTGTTTTATGCATACCTTCAGTTAATGATTTTCTTTTTTCATAGCATGTTCGCATGTATGAAATTGCTTCTTCTCCAACGCCATTCGCAATCAAGAATTCTTCAAAATCCATTGGAAACATTTGCTTTTCTATCACAGATCCCATTGGCGTTAGTCCTTCTTTATTCAGCTCAACTCCTAATAAAGATCCAGAAACTATATATCTAAAACGATTAT
The DNA here is from genome assembly GCA_934725105.1 of uncultured Bulleidia sp. Lineage (GTDB taxonomy): Bacteria > Bacillota_I > Bacilli_A > Erysipelotrichales > Erysipelotrichaceae > Bulleidia. The sequence continues at coordinate 57,265 of CAKVBD010000006.1, forward strand.
CTTCTCTTAATTGTTTCAACAAAGATCTAAATTGTGGATATTCTTGTATCTCGTCAATAAAGACTACAGTATCTTCCCTATTTCCCATCAAATCACCAAATGACATACTCATCTGAACATAGAATTCTTCCGGTGAACGAACGTCTTGATATGTTTTATTATTTCTCTTGTCTGAATCAAAATTTATTTCAATGTAATTTTTAAAGTATTCTTTGCATTTTTTTCTAATAATATAACTTTTTCCAATCTGTCGAGCTCCTTTAATACAAAGAACTTTTTGCTCATCAGATTTCAAATAATTCTCGATATAATCTTCTATTTTTCTATACATACATATCACCTTTTACATTATTCTACACTTTTTCCAACTTTTTAGATATCAAAAACTACACTTTTTCCAACTTTTTAGATATCAAAAACTACACTTTTTCCAAAATAGTGAAAAAAAGCTATAGCAGAGATCATCCACTATAGCCTGTTTCTTCAATTATTCACTTGTTTTTGTACGGAAGACATAACGTGTAGTTACATCCATATCTGGATTATTACCAGCGTATTCTTTGTACTGCATGTTCATAGACTTAATATCATCCATGATTTCTTTTAACATTTCAACTTCATCAACAGATAGATCAACCTTTTCTTTTAACTGATCCAATCCATCCTGTCTAAACTGTTTTTGACCATCAGCTAACTGTTGTGCACCATCGTTCAATGTAACGAATGCATCCTTGAGAGAATCAAGACCATCAGCCATCTGGTTAAAGGAATCACTCTGGTTAGCTACTGTCTGTGTACCTGTCTGTAAAGATGCCATACCTTCATTGAGTGCTTCATTATTAGAAGCTAATTGAGAAGTTGCTGACTTCACTTTATCAATACCTGTCTTAGACTGTTCAGCAAGAGCCTGTACACCTGTATTGACTTGATCAATACCAGCAGAAATCTTTTGAGAACCAGCAATCAATTGATCAAATCCAGCATCCATTGTACCTTTCATGTTAGCTAGAGCACCTAATTGACTTGTAGATCCAGAAAGCATTTCATTCATTCCTTCAAGTTTTTTTATTGCACCATCTACATCTGTACCAAGTCCTTGTAATGCACCTAAAGATGAATCAAGTGTTTTATTCATACCATTTAATGATTCTGCTGTCTGTTGTAACTGTTCTGGTAAACCAGCAGAATTACCACTTAATGCCTGTGCCTGTGCAGCTAAAGTTGCTCTTTGTGTTTCAAGCGTTGCTTTAGAAGCATTTAAAGTTTCAGTTGCACCCGTGTTATCTTCTGGAACATTTTTAAGAGCTTCATCAATACTTTTGATAGAATTATCAATTGCATTAATCGATGCTTGTAATGAATCCGCTGAGGATTTAACAAATGTAGTCATTACTGTCTTAAGTCCAGTTAATTTTTCTGTAGCTGTAGAAAGTGTACCTTTTAATCCATTTAATGTATCTGCATCTCTTCCTAATGTTTCTTTCAAACCATTCAATGTTGAGATTGCTGTGTCTAACTGTGTCATCATTGTAGTTACATTTTCAGAAGATAATCCAGCATCTACCTGTTGTTTCATATTCTGTAGACCAGCAGTTAATGCAGCTGCACCACCTGTTAATGAAGATTCAGGTTTACCTTCTTCTGTTGGTGTTGTCATACCAAGAGAAATCTGATTTGCTCCATCAGGAATTGCATATAATGCATTTACACCATCATTCAACTGACCAACACCATCTGTATATTGAGCTAATGCAGCCTTCAAGCGAAGAGCACCACTATTCAATGTCAATGCCCCGTTACTTAATGTACGAATATTTCCAGAAGAACTTGTTAATGGTTCAGATTCTGTAATTAACTGTTGTGTACCATCTGCTAGTTTCTGAGAACCATCAACTAACTGATCATCCGCATCCATTAACTTTGTAATGCCATTTGTTAAGTCTTCAATGGAGTCACCTTCATCAAGAATATCAGAAATATCTTCTTCATTAGACATACCCATCATAAGATTTAATTCATCACAATCCGTAACATCACATTCAATATTGATATCATCACCAATACTCAACTGATCACTCACTTTAGAAAGGTCTGCAGATTCTAATGTATCCTTGAGTCCAGGAATAGCCGCAAATACAAGCATCTGTTTAGAACCATCTGTAACGATCTTACCCTGATCACATGTTGCATTAGAGTAATGATCATTATTCAATGACAACATACCACCTGCAACATAGAATGGATGAATAATCACATTCTTGCCATTGATTGTCTTTGTTTCAGAATTAACATTTGTTAAATGAATATTGATCTTTAAATGACCACTCTTGCCCTTTAATTCTTCCTGAGATAATTGCTGACCATCTAATTCATAAGTAATCTGCATTGTTACTGGAAGCTGTTCTGTAGAATTACCCTGATAGTAAATATCATTACTGTCACTATTCCAAGTATATTCACCATTGTTATCTTCAGGTACTTCATCTGTCTTAACATTCTTTACATCTGTTAAGTTCAGTTTTTCTTTTAAGTTTTTAATACCTGCATCATTATGCAGCCATCCAGATACAACGATATCTGAAAGAGAACCATCTCCATTCAATACAGCGTAAACTGTTTCTGTCTTCTTTGTAGAAGAAGTTGTCTGCTTGTCGCTAGATTCATTTGTTTTAGAAGTATTTTCTTCAGCGTATACAGTAACAGGAATAGAAGCAGTTGCCATCACTGCACTCAGTGCAACGCTACCTGTAACTTTTAAAATATGTTTTAGATTCATAATTCAACTTTCCTTTCTTTTGGCCAGCCTTTTGTTGTCTTTTCAATAAATTTATGGAAGAAGATCAACAAGGATGGCAATACAAACAAGATACTAATGACTGAGATCAATGCACCACGTGCAAGCAATACAACAAGACTCTTGATCAAATCCATCTTTGCGAAGAATGAAACACCAATACATGCCGCAAAGAATGAGAAACCACTTGTCATAATAGAAATACTTGAACGCTTTGTCGCAATACGTGCTGCTTCTTTTAGATCTTTTCCAGCTTCTAGCTCTTCTCTAAATCGTGTTGTTAATAAAATTGCGTAGTCAACCGTTGCACCTAATTGGATTGTTCCAATAACCATACTTGCGATAAATGGCAATGTTGTCTTTGTGAAGAATGGAATACCCATGTTAATGGAAATCGCAAATTCAATTGTTAATACAAGAATGACTGGTAACGCAAATGATTTAAATGTTAATGCAACAATCAAGAAGATCAATGCTACGGACAATACATTTACAAATGCAAAGTCAACATTTGTTGTATTAATTAAGTCACGTGTCATGCTTCCTTCCCCACCAATTAATGCATTTGGATCATATTTATGAATAATTTCATCCATCTGATCTAACTGCTTGTTGAGTTCTGTTGTTGCTGATTTATAATCACTGTTTACCACAAGAAGTTTGTGATCATCACTTTGACATACTTCTTTGACAATAGATGGCTTGAAGGAATCTGGAATACCAGGTCCCACAAATTCTTCGTAACTGATAATGTTATGAATACCATCGAGATCCTTGATTTCATTTGACATTTCTTGAATCTGGGATGTTGTTAAAGAATCATCTACGATCACAAAGTGTGTGGTTGTCATATCAAATTTATCTTTCAACTGATTCGTTCCGATAATACTTGCGAAGTCTTCAGGCATACCAGAAATTAAATCGTAGTATTGACTTGTATGAGACTGTGCATAAATAAACGGAATGAATACTAAGATAAATACAATTAAGATTTTCTTGTAATGCTTTGTTACAAATAATGGCTGATGCTTTAATTCATGAATGATTGTCTTATGTGTATATTTCTCAATTGGCTTATCAAAGAACATCAATAAGCTTGGCAAGATAAATATCGTAGACAATACACCAAATACAACACCCTTTGCCATGACGATACCGATATCTCTACCTAATGTCAGCTGCATAACACATAGAGCTACGAAACCAGCAATTGTTGTAACAGATGAAGAAGTAATTGATGTAAATGTTGCCTGAATTGCTTTTGCCATTGCTTCTTCATTATCTAAATGTTTCTTTTCTTCTACATATCTATGTAATAGGAAGATGGAATAGTCCAGCGTAACCGCAAGCTGTAATACGACTGCCAACGCCTTTGTAATGTAACTGATCTGTCCTAAGAAGATGTTTGTTCCAAAGTTATATACGATTGGGAAGACCATTCCAAGCATGAATACAACAGGCGCAACTGTACTTTCTAGCCCTAAGAACAATACAACCATACATAAGATAACTGCGATACCCGCATAGATTGGCGTATCATGTTCTGTCTGGTCTTTTGTATCTTCTGAGATTGCGGAAATACCGCCAAGGTAGCAATCTTCACTGGATAACTTTTTAATTTCAGAAATTGCATTCATTGTTCTAGTAGATGATGTTGGTTCTTCGAATGTAACAATCATCATTGTACTATCACCAGAATAAAGCATTTTTTGAATGTTATCTGGAATTGCTTCCTTTGGAATTGTGATGTCCATGACATCATCTCTCCAAATACATTTTTCAACACCATCGATCTTGTTGATTTTTTCTTTGATCTCTGCTGCTTCGTGCTCGGTTTTGTTATTCAAGACGAGGAAATCTACACTGGAAAGGTTAAATTCATCTCCAAGTATATCCTGCGCTTTCATTGATTCCGAACTGGCTGGTAAATATGACAATAGGTCATAATTTATGTCTGTCTTCAAATATCCGTATACACTTGGAATCAACAATAGTATTGCGACTACCAAGATAACATTACGGAATTTAACGATCCATTTTGACAGTTTTTCCATATGAATCCCACTTTTTTAATCCTTTCTTTTTACTACGCTGAAAAGTATATTGCAAAATGACCATAAGTCAATATTTTATGTGCTCTAATATATACAAATGGCTTAAAGTGTAAAAAAACTAGGCACGAAGTCATTTTTAGATGCAAATTTAGACGTTTGTGTCTATAATGAAAGCATGAAAAGTAAAGTTCTCGAAAACAAAAAGAAAAAGAAAGAAAGCCTATTAAATTCAGCATTTGAGTTATTAACACAAAAAGATATCACTGAAGTATCTGTCAGTGATATTGTTAGTATGTCTAACCTTGCGAAAGGAACTTTCTATCTTTACTTTAAAGATAAATATCATATTCGAGATGTATTGATTCAACAGGAATCTGAACATCTATTTAAAGATGCTTTAGATGAACTCAATAAAAATGACATTCGAAACTTTGAAGATGCAATTATATTTGTCATCAATCATGTATTGATTGACTTAGAAAACAATCAAAGCATTCTTCGATTCATTCAAAGAAACTTATCGATTGGCGTATTCCAGACAACTTTGAAGAATGCCATTACTGAAGATACATTCTCTATCATCGATGACTTCACAAAGAGAGCTCTAGAAGCTGGTTACCATTATGATAATCCTCATACAATTCTATATATGATCATAGAATTAGCAGGAAGTACTTGTTACGATGCAATATTACACAATATTCCTCTGCCAATTGAAGAATATAAACCATATCTGTTCAATGCCATTCGTGCAATCCTGCACTCATCAAATACAGCAATGAAAGATGCCTAAAAAAAGGGGCTGTAACAGTTGAAACAGCTCAAAAAAGAGGAAAAACTCTTAAATTGGAGAATTTCCTCTTTTTTAGTGTGGATAAGTTAAAACTTCAAAAAAGTTTTCCACTGAATATGTGAAATTATGCTTATTTATGCTGAAATATTAACTTCGATGTAAATGATACTATAATATATTTATGGAAAATAAAAATGCTGAACGAGTTTTAGGCCAACCAGATCAGCACACATATTATAATGCTGTTCTGCAGAAGTATGGTGGAGAACAGCTTGGAGATGTACTGGTAACAGTAAATACAATTGTTCAGTCATTTATGTTAGTGGTTACTATGCCGCTTGGTGGTATCAGTTCCGGAACACAGTGTATTCTCAGCTATAACTATGGTGCCTATCAGATGGAACGTATCAAAGAAGGCATCCGTTACATTGCTAAAGTGTGCATTGGTTACTGTGTACTGATGTTTGCCATTGCATGGTTATTTGGAAAGTACTTTATTTTCCTGTTCAATAAAGATGCTCAGCTTGTTGTACTGGCACAGAATGCTTTAAAACTAGTAACACTGTTTATTATTCCATTAGGTCTGCAGTATGAAATGGTAGATTCTATGACTGCTTTAGGTCAGGTAAACATTTCATTGCCACTTTCTTTCTTCAGAAAGGGTGTTTACTTTGTTGCACTGTTTCTGATCCCTGTATTCTTTTCCGTTCAGTACACGTTTGCGGCTGAATGTATTTCAGACATGATTTCTCCAATTGTATCCTTTATTATAGTAAAGAAAAATCTTCCACTCATTTTTGAATGGCGTATGTCTATGAAAAAAGAACAGAAAGTTACCAAATAGTTGGCAGAAAAATATATTCAAACAGATTTAATTTGTTGATAAGATAAGTTCATCAAAAGGGGAAAACCTGAAAGGAGAAAAGTTCCTGACTACATTCATGCGCATGCATATGGTACAGAAACAACAGAAAAGGTAAGAAGAGAAATTGCTGTAAAGTGTGATCAACCTTATACAGAAACGACTATGAAATTACTGTGTGGAAAGAAAGTTCCGTTAGAATGGTATATATTCGGATCCCCTGAAGCACAGCTGAAAGAGAATTTGGCATCATATCTGGTTGAAAATAAGGCAGAATTTGATATGGAAGGTTATGGGTATATTCGAACCTATTTTATCCAGATTCTGGTAAGAAATATTTTGATAGGCAATGATGAAAAAAAAGACCGAATGTCAGATTAAAACCTGAATATTCGGTCTTTCTTGTCATTAAGCTAAAACTTTTTCTGGTTGTTTATATTCTATTTAAAATACGAACCAAAACAGGAATGACAATCAATTGAAGGATGATACCTGGAAGACAAGTAATAAAGCTAGCCATCATAAATACAGATAATGTATATCCTTGTGTACTAAGAATACATGTATTGACAAAACCATTCATAATTCTTCCTGCAAGCATCGCAATGATCAAACTCATATATAGTTTTGTCATTTCATTCTTCATTGAAATATATTGTGTACATAAACCAGCTGCTAAACCATATACCGCAAGTTCAATCATCATTTGTGGCAACATCATTGCAGGAGGCATACCTGTCATTACGCTTGAAATAAATGGTGTAATAATTCCACATGCTAAACCATATGGCCATCCACAAAATAATCCACAAATTAATACAGGAATGTGCATTGGTAAAAATATGCTTCCAGCATTTGGAATCACATGAAATACCATTGGAAGTAATACGCCTAAAGCGATGCATAAAGCGCAAGATACTAGTTTTTTGGTGATACTATTCATCATTAAATACCTCTTCTTCTAAAAAATACTTGGTAAGGATGTATGGACAGATTAAGATTTAACATTACACGTATTGTTTTAAATAATCGATATCTAGAATTAATATTTTTTGATTTACAATCTTAATGACGCCTTCCTTTTTTAGCTCACAAAGAATTCGACTCACACTGTTTCGAGTGGTAATTCCACAAAATCCTGCGATATCATTATTTGTGATTTGAAAATCAATAAGCATGCCTGCCTCTACTTTTCGACCAAATAAATGGATTAATTGATATAAGAAGGAGCAGATTGCACCTGTTTTTCCATTCATCATCATACATTGTTGGCGAAAAATAGCTTCCGATAATTTTTCTCGATAATATGCGTTTACATAATCTTGTAGTTTTTGATCTTGATTTACATAACTCCAAAATAACACTCGAGGAATTCTATAGAATGTGGCCACATCACTTTCAACACGAACATTAAATGGAGCAGATGTATATTGACTTACTTCATCTTTTAATAAAGAAATAATATCAGGTGTATTGATATAAGAAATGTTGAATTCACGACCATCATGCAGGATGATACTTGTCTTAATTACCCCTTCTTTTAATACATAGGTATCTTGTTGTTCAAGCCCATAATATGCTAAATAGGTGTGCCTTTTTTTCTGTATAATAGGCACATTTTTCTTTTTAAAAAAATTTAATAAGTATTCATTGTCCATATTCGCTCTCCTTTACCAGTTTTGGATTATAACAATACTACAAACTTCGCGAAACAACAAATGTTAACATCAAATGAGGTTTCACAATTTTTAATTCGTATTATATTAATTTCTGAAAAAAAAGGAGAGATAAAAATGTTTGAAATGAATGTGCCTTATGATAAAGGCCAAATGAAAATCAAATTAGAAGATAAGAATTTAGCTGGTGTTTTAGAGGGAAGACAAAGCGATTATAAAAATACACTTTCTGAAAATGAAATTGTAGAACAATCGTTAAACAATCCAATTGGATCCAAAAGTTTAGAAGAACTTGCCAAAGGCAAGAAAAATATTGTCATTATTAGCTCAGACCATACGCGTCCTGTGCCTTCAAAAATTATTACACCTATTCTTTTAAGAAGAATTCGTAGTGTATCACCCGATGCACGTATTCGTATTTTAGTAGCGACAGGATTTCATAGACCAAGTACGCACGAGGAACTTGTGGCAAAATATGGAGAAGAAATTGTAAAAAATGAAGAAATTGTTATGCACGTATCGACAGATGATTCTTCTATGGTAAAAATTGGACAATTACCAAGTGGAGGCGACTGCATTATCAACAAAGTTGCAGCTGAAGCTGATTTATTGATTTCTGAAGGCTTTATTGAAGCCCACTTCTTTGCAGGATTCTCTGGAGGAAGAAAATCTGTATTGCCAGGCATTGCTTCTTATAAAACAATTATGGCAAATCATAGTGGTGAATTTATCAATGATAAAATGTCACGTCCAGGAAATTTGCAGCACAATTTAATTCATGAAGATATGGTTTATGCTGCAAGAACGGCTAAACTTGCATTTATTGTCAATGTCGTATTGAATGGAAATCATGAGATTATTGGCTCTTTTGCCGGAGACATGGAAAAAGCTCATGAAAAAGGTTGTGATTTTGTTCGTTCTTTGGCAAGTGTAAATAAAGTCAATTGTGATATCGCAATCAGTACGAATGGTGGTTATCCTTTGGATCAAAATATTTATCAAGCCATTAAAGGTATGACAGCTGCTGAAGCTACATTAAATCCTGATGGTATCATCATTATGATTGCAGGATGTCGTGATGGACATGGAGGTATTGGATTCTACCACAATATTGCGGATGTAAAAGATCCAGAAGAATTTGAACAAAAAGCTATTCATACTCCTCGTTTAGAAACGGTTCCAGATCAATGGACATCACAAATCTGTGCACGTATTCTAGCTCACCATAAAGTTATTTTAGTTTCCGATTTAGTGGATCCTCAACTTGTGAAAGATATGCATATGGATTTAGCTACAACTGTAGATGAAGCTTTAGAAAAAGCATTTGAAATAAAAGGAAAAGATGCCAAAGTTGCCGTCATTCCTGATGGTTTGGGTGTCGTTGTAAATATTTAAGGAAGGAAATTTGAATTTATGTTACACAATTTAATTGCGGAATTTTTATCAACAGGACTTATGATCTTATTTGGTGTGGGAGTACATTGTGATGAAGTTTTGACAAACACAAAATACCACGGAAGCGGACACATTTTTGCAATCACAACATGGGCATTTGGCATCAGTGTATGTCTATACATTTTTGGTGGAGTTTGTATGAATCCTGCCATGGTACTTGCACAATGTGTTTTAGGCATGCTTCCATGGACTAGCTTTATTCCATACGTTATTGCCGAATTTTTAGGTGCACTTGTAGGAGCTTTAATTTGTTATGTGATGTATAAAGATCACTTTACAGAAAGCGAAGGAAATGTAAATCCAATCGCCATTCGTAATATTTTCTCTACAAATCCAAACTGCAGAAATTTGCCAAGAAACTTCTTTGTCGAAACACTCGCAACAACAGTTTTCCTTAGTGCAATTTTAGCTGTTGCTACAAAGTATGAAACACAACTACCAATTGGAGTAGGCCTTATTGTATGGGCTGTTGGTATGGGTCTTGGAGGAACAACTGGATTTGCGATGAATCAAGCTCGTGATTTAGGACCTCGTTTGGCTTTCCAATTATTACCTATTAAAAATAAAGCCAATAATGATTGGCAATATGGACTATTAGTTCCAGGAATTGCTCCTTTTGTAGGTGCATTACTTGCTGCTTTGTTCTGCCATTTGTTTTTAGGTATTTAATATTAGAAAAGGGACTGTAACAGTTGAAACAGCTCAAAAAAAGAGGAAAAACTCTTAAATTGGAGAATTTCCTCTTTTTTAGTGTGGATAAGTTAAAACTTCAAAAAAGTTTTCCACTGAATATGTGAAATTATGCTTATTTATGCTGAAATATTAACTTCGATGTAAATGATACTATAATATATTTATGGAAAATAAAAATGCTGAACGAGTTTTAGGCCAACCAGATCAGTACACATATTATAATGCTGTTCAGTTGAGTTTGTCAGTCAATACTCTGATTTCTCTTGAAAAAGCTGCAACAGCTTTGAACTTTAAGTTTGTTCAACTGTTACAGCCACTTTTTCATTACTTCTTGAAATAACGATTTAACATGCCTAAGAATGCCTGTCCATGTCTGGATTCATCTCTAGCCATTTCATGAATGGAATCATGCAAAGCATCAAGATTCATTTCCTTGCACTTCTTAGCAAATGCTGTCTTACCCTTAGATGCGCCATTTTCAGCAGCAACTCTAGCTTCAAGATTTTCCTTTGTTGATGCAGAAACAACTTCACCTAACATTTCAGCATATCTGCTTGCATGATCTGCTTCTTCAAATGCTGCCTGTCTATAGTACATACCAACTTCTGGATAGCCTTCTCTCATAGCTACTCTACTCATAGCTAAGTACATACCAACTTCACTGCATTCACCAGCAAATTCATTTCTCAAGAATTCTTTCATGTCTTCTGGCAAGTCTTTTGCGACACCAACAACATGTTCACTAGCCCATTCTAGCTTTTCATCCTCTTCTACTGGAACAAACTTATCCTTTCCAGCTTTGCATAGTGGACATTTCCAGTCTTCTGGAAGATCTTCCCACTTTACGCCTTCTTTTTCTTCGTCATAAATATGACCGCAAATTGTACATTTATATTTCATACAAACACTTCCTCTCTACGCTTTAGAGTAACACTATCAAAATAAATATCAAGCTTGATTCACATAAATTTCAGAGAAAGACATTTTTAATTTCACATATTCAATATATGATAATAGATGAAAAGGAGGATTTTATCATGTTTAGAAATCCTGGTGGAAAAATTAAATCATATGCAAAAGTATTATTTTGGGTCGGTGTTGTGATCAGCATTATTATCGGTGTAATTGAAATTGGTTCCAGCTTTGTTGCTGCAGCATATAGCTATCAAGGTTCTTTTGGTACTATTTTATTAGGTATTCTTGGTGGTGTATTAACTGTTGCCATTGGAACATTGATTTCCTGGCTGGCAGTCTTAACACTATATGCATTTGGAACACTAGTAGAAAATTCAGATGAATTGGTTCGTTTAAATGGTGGTATTCCAAGTGGTGATAAAACTGCTGAAAAAATTGAAGTACCTGAAAAAATGCATCAAACATTACATAACATTCAAACAGAACCCGTTGTAAAAGCAGCACCTGAAAAGCAAGCAGAAGAACCTGTTGAAGAAGTAAAAGAAGAACCAGCAGCAGAAGTTGTCGATGCTCCTGTAGAAGAAACAGAACCAGCAGTTGAAGAAACACCTGCTCAAGAAGATACTGCAGTAACTGAAGTGAATGATAAGGTATGTCCAAATTGTGGTGAACATGCTGAAAAAGACGCACATTTCTGTAGAAAATGTGGAACAAAACTAGACTAATTTAAAACAGCTATCATTGATAGCTGTTTTACTTTACTCAAATATTCCACCAATTGTTATGTTTGAATCTAATGAAGTAACGATTGCTTTCGATGCTTCATACAATTCATTCACTGTAGTGTAATCTTTATTACATTGTTGTGCCTGTAATGTTTCATCACTCACATTTTTCATTGGATGCACCTGTACATTATATCGTAAAGCAGGATATGTACCTTCCATTGTTGTATACATTAAATCTGCTTTAACGTTATCAATGACAATAGAACCATCTTCTTTTTTTGTGATATCTAAACCTGCACATAATCCCACTAGATTTTCTTGATTTAATTGTGTTGAAATCAAGTTCCCCATTGCATAGAAAACTGGTTTATTATTAACCCACTGGAATGGCTGAATCACATGTGGATGATTTCCAACCACAATATCTGCACCTGCAGCTGTTAATTGATCTGCTAAAGTTGTCTGTGTACTATTCACTTCATGTGAATATTCTGTACCCCAATGCATAGATACAATGACGACATCATTTTCACTCTTTGCCTGTCTTACTTTTTCAAGCATTTCTTCTTCATGTCCTGGATAGTAGTTTACTTCCCATGAATAATCGGGATTAATTCCATTTGTATGTTCACAATAAGCAAGAAAAGCTATTTTAATACCATTCACTTCCATTACAGGAATAGTATTATATTCATCTTCTGTACTGTTTGTTCCACTCATCAATACATTTGGCTGACTGTTCCAGAATTCTCTTGAACTTTGTACACCTCTAAAGCCTTTATCTAGACAATGATTATTTGCGGTAGAAATTAAATTAAACCCTTTTGAAACCATATAGCTTCCAAATTCTTTAGGGGAATTAAACGTTGGATAACCACTCAATCCCAATTCCGTTCCACCAAGCAATGTTTCTTGATTATAGTAAGCTAAATCATAATTTCCAACAACATTTAAAACTTCATCAAGCTGCTTTCCAAAATCAAATGTACCATCTTCATTTTCAGCATCTGTATAAACAGAATCGTGTAACAGTCCATCTCCTGTCAGAAATAAAGAAATTTTATTTTCTTTTGGTTCTTCTGTTTCTACTGGCTCATTTGTTGAAACAGAACTTGGATCTTTTCTTGTAACTTCTTTATCTTTTTTATTTGTAAGAATATGAATCAAAGAAAATCCTCCAACGCATACAACAATTAGACAAGTAATCAAAATAATCAAATTACCGATTTTAAATTTTCTCTTTCTTCTACGCGGCATAGTTTCCTCCGGATATACCGTAATATTCTTCCATTGTCATGTTTGGATCTGTGTTATATAAAGCTGTTGCTTCTTCAACACCAATATATCTAAAATGCCATGGTTCATACATGTATCCTGTAATGTCTTGCTTTCCATCTGGATAACGCATTACAAAGCCATATTCATGAGCATGTTGTGCAAGCCATTGTCCTTCTGCAGTATTTTCAAAATCGCGATTTAAGTTATATCCATTTGACGCACATGAAATATCTGCAGCTAAGCCAGTCTGATGATCTGAATAGCCTGGTCTAGAAGAATATGTATCTGCAGCTTCCTGTCCATCCCTGTTAACATAGTTGTCATAGAGCTGTCGCTGGAAATCTTCACCACGATACGCTGTGGTAACAACAGGATAAATGCCTTCTGCATTTGCCGCATTAAACATGTTAGCAATCGCATCCGCAGCTTCTTGTCTCATCTGAACATCACCATATGCCGTAGAAACACTTAAAGAAACAAGATCACCTGGAACATATCCATCTGGCAGTTTATGTTTTTTGTTTGCAAATACCAGTACACTGTCTGTACTTGTAAATCTTGGATCAGATTCTGGATCTATTGTTGGTTCTACTGTAGGTTCAACTGTTGGTTCTGCAACAGGCGTTTCAGATGGTTCTACAGTACTTGTAATTGGTCGAATGTCTTTCCCACTATCTTTGATTAATATAAACCCGATAATTGTCAGTAATGCTACAAACATTACCACAAATGTTATTAATAGTTTTTTTGTCATGTTAATTATTCTCATGATCCTATTCATGCATGTTAGAAATCATATATTCTACGATCTTTGCACAATGCACGGCAGCTTTTCCTTCAAATTCTTCATAAGAGACAACTGTTTCTTCATCTGCTTTATCAGAAATTGCACGAATAATAACGAATGGAATATCATTTAAATATGCTGCTTCTGCAATTGCACAGCCTTCCATTTCAACACATTCAGCGTTGAATGTATCTTTGATCCAGTTCTTCTTTTCTTTTTCACAGATAAACTGATCACCAGTTGTTACTCTACCTTCATATACAGATACTTCAGGTGCAGCTTTTTCAACTGCTTCTTTTGCGAGTTTTCTTAAGTATGGATCAGCTTCAAAGAATACTTTTCCAAGACTAGGAACTTCACCAATCGCATATCCAAAGTTTGTTGCGTTAACATCATGGAAAACTGCATCTGTAGATACAACAACATCACCAACATTGATATCGTTATTCAAAGATCCCGCAACACCTGTATTCAATACATGTGTTACATGGAATACATCACAAAGAACCTGTACAGACATACCTGCTCTAACTTTACCAACGCCACACTTCACTACTACAACATCCATATTGCCAATCTTACCTTCACAATATTCCTGCTTAGCGACTGTTGTTGTATTTGTAATCTGCATGACTTCTTTTAGATGTGCTACTTCCACATCCATTGCACCAATAATTCCAATTTTCATTCTTCTTTTCTCCTTATTACTTTGGGTATACAAGATGTTTTTCATCAATATTTTTTAATGTATTTTCAAGATATCTATTTGCCCAGTATTTTGCCATTGTTAAATTCTGATCAGAATAGTTACCACATTCTACTGGTGTAGCTCCTGGAATATTTCCTTCAAACGAAACAATAAATTCACACATTTCCTTCACAAGAGATACAACATCTTTACTTTCATAATCTCCATGCAAAATCATATAGAAACCTGTTCTGCAGCCCATTGGTCCAAAATAAACAACACGTTCTTTCATTGTTGGATGGTTTCTTAAAAATGTCGCTCCAAGGTGTTCAATTGTATGAACTTCTGCAGTAGACATGACTGGTTCTTTATTTGGCATTGTAAATCTCAAGTCAAATGTTGTCAGTATTTCTTTACCAGCATAATCTTTACGACTCACATAAACGCCTGGTTCAAGTAATAAATGGTTAATTGTAAAACTAGCAATTCTTTCCATAATCAAATCATACCCCTTCTTTTATTCTCTTTTACTAAGAATGTCATTCCTATTGTTTTCGCATCATGGATTTCACCCTTAACGATCATATCTGTAATTTCATCCAATGTATATTTATATACATTAATATTTTCATCACTGTCTAAATGCTGCCCTTTATATGCACCTTTTTTTGCATAGTACATACCAATCGTTTCACTGTCATACGCAGGTGTTGGATACATCAAGCCAAGATACTTCCATTCAGTACCTTCATATCCAACTTCTTCCACGATTTCTCTTTTTGCGGTATTGAGATCATCTTCTCCTGCTTCTCTTTTTCCTGCAGGATATTCAAGTGTCACTTCAGATTGTGCATAACGATATTGTTTTACAAAAAAGAACTTTCCATCTTCATCTTCTAATGCAATACCAACACCACCTGGATGTTCAACCACAACACGATCAACGATTTGTCCATCATCAATTTGTGCTTTGTCTTCTCTCAAATTAACAACATTTCCTTCATATACATAGCTTTTCGCAAGTGTTTTTTCTTCCATATCATTTTTCCTTTGCCTATAATTATAACAAAACAAGGAGAAACTTTAGTATGAATCAAAAAGTTTATTTTGCGGGCAGTATTCGTGGAGGTCAAGATGATATTCAACTATATCATGATATGATTGCATACATTAAGAAAACAGATATTGTTTTAACAGAACATATTGGAGATATGACACGTTCCATCTCTGAACAATCTAGAAGTGAAGATGCTTTGATTTATAATCAAGATACTTCATGGCTTAGAGAATGTGATTTGGTGATTGCAGAGTGTACACACCCTTCTTTAGGCGTTGGCTATGAAATGGCTTATGCTGAAAAATTCAATAAACCTGTGTATATCTTCTATCAAAAAGAAAGAACAAAACTCTCCGCAATGTTAAAAGGAGATCCATACTTTCATATTGATACATATGCTTCTAAAGAAGAATTATTCCAGAAATTAGATGCAATTCTTAAAGCATTTTAACTTTAGGAGTTATAAATATAAAAAATAGCTATAAAAGGCATAAATATGCAATTTATAGCTATTTTCTATTTTGTATGCGATTATCGTAATATTTGTTCAATTCTTTCTTCATTGCATTGTATCCTATAACAACTGTCCATACATAGATGGGATCAATATACTGTTCTGCGTACTACTTCACACACTGCAGATGAATCAAAGTCTTGTCTCAATAAAGCAGAAAGCATCAAAGAAAATAATATTCCTGAAAACTTCTCTGCAGTAAATGCATCTGAAAATGCATCTTTACGAACTTTCGGATCATTTTTCAAGACACCACAGATACCATCAAGGATATGCTGCCATGCTTGATGCATACGATGAATACCGTCAGATTTATCTTCCTTCATGTAACTGATGGAATGTAATGTGAAGAATCCTGGATATTTTTGATTCCCATATGCCATTCTTTGATAAATCCACTGCACACAGCTTAGGATATCTTGAAATGCAGAATCATCTTCTGGTGTATGAAAGATTTCATTCCACACACTTTCAATTGTAGCGCCAACTAGATCTGTCTTAGAATCAAAGTAGTTATAGATAGATCCAATAGAAACGTCACAAGCTGATGCAACAGATCGAATGCTTACCGTAGCCCATCCTTTCTTTTGAATCAATTCACGACTTTTCTTTAATATTTCTTCTTTTGACGTTACAACTTTATTCATAAGTACCTCAAACTGAACACTGTTCATTTATAGTATATTCTTAACTTCCAGAAATTTTGTCCCTCAAAATATAAAATGTTTTAAATTTATGATTAGTAGAGCGAGAAAATCGCTC
>CAKVBD010000007.1 GCA_934725105.1 uncultured Bulleidia sp.
ATGATTGAATTCCTGTTTTCAATGATCGCATTGTTCATTTTCTTTTCCTGAGCTGCCACATGGCCTGTGCTCTGATCTATCTGATATTCATATCCTGCGATGTGAAAGGAATTGATGATTTCCTTTCTCCATTTTTTCAATGTCTTCCTGCATACCGGGCAGACATATCTCCGTGCATGATATCTGAGAGTGCACCGCCTGTCGGAAAGAACGGAGTGGGTAATGTTCTTGGTGACGTAGTTCTTGATGTGCAGCTGGTCAGATCCACATACTGGACAGGGAACAGGATCAGAAGCAAGAGTAATGTCAATAATGACGCTGTTTCCAGCACGAATACAGCTTACATCCTGAACGTCACTGTATTCGAGGTTGAAAAGCTGCAGTATGAATTGTTTTTCTTTAATTTCATCAAACATAAGATGACAGTCTCCTTTTGAGAACATTAAAAAGCATTCAAAAGCATATCACGTTGGTGCGTCTTTGAAGGACGCAGGAAAAAAATGTTTTGGAATTAATCTGATTGAAGATGCAGGTATTGTAAAAGATATTTTACAGAGAGTGGAATTAGAAACATAAGAATAGAATAGTAAGTTATGCAGAAAGGCGTGAGTCATAGAAATGTGGTTTGCGTCTTTTTTTCTGTCTGGAAAGCAAGTGGAAAATTCATGCGAAGCCTGTAAAATGCAGGGTTCACATTTTTTGAAAAAAATAGCACTCTTCTATTGACTCTGCTAAAAAGAAGACTATATATAAAAGTGTAAGATCAATAAGGATCTTACAAGAGATGCTTTGAAAAAGCACCGCTTAGTAAAATTGGAGGCGTTGTTTATGAAAAAGTATTTACCAGATTTATTCGATGATGATTTTGATGTATTCCCAGACTTATTTACAAGAAGCAATCCATTATTTGGACATCATGAAAAGAATTTAATGAAGACAGATATCCGTGATATGAAAGACCATTATGAAATGTTGATTGATCTTCCAGGATTCAAGAAAGATGAAATGAAGATTGAGCTCAATGATGGTTATCTAACAATTTCTGCAGAAAAAGGTCTAGATAAAGATGAAACTGATAAGAATGGTTCATTGATTAGACAGGAAAGATATGCTGGAAGTCTATCAAGAAGCTATTATGTAGGTGAAGATATCACAGAAAATGATATTCATGCAAAATTTGAAAATGGTGTATTAACAATTGATGTTCCAAAGAAGGAAGAAACAAAACCAGTCGAAAAGTACATTGCAATTGAGTAAAGCAAAACAAGTGTTGTATTTGGTATGAAAATGCTGAATACAACATTTTTTTATTGGAAAGCAATGAAGCATTTGCAAGTGGCTGTATGTGATACAATTTTGTTAGCAGGCAGTAAAGATTGAGGAATGCGTATGGTAGACGATGTATTAGAAGGTTTAAATGAAGAACAAATCCAGGTAGTTACAACAACGGAAGGATATATTCGCGTGATTGCGGGTGCAGGCAGTGGTAAAACACGTGCTTTAACACATCGTTTTGCATATCTTGTCAATGATCTAGGCATTCGTGCAGGAAATATTCTTTGTGTTACGTTTACAAATAAAGCAGCTGCAGAAATGAAAGAAAGAATTCATCAATTGACAGATGATAATGATACTGGTTTTGTTTGCACGTTCCATTCTTTTTGTGTATCAATCTTGCAGGAAGATTCTTATGCCATCCAATATCCTAAATCTTTTCTTGTTTTAGATAATAGTGATATTGATGCTATGTTGAAGATGATCTATGAAGAAAGAAATCTCACATTGCGTGATATGACGTTTAAGAATGCAAGAGATATGTTTGAAATGCGTAAATGCATTAAAGAGCCAATGTACTATGAATATCTCATTCAAATGTCAATTGATCAATTGCATCAGAAATATATGGAAGCTACAGAGACAGATGATATTTTGTTCTATGGCTATCTTTACCAGCAGAAGAAATGTTTTGCGGTAGATTACAATGATTTGATTTTCTTGTCCTTGTATATTTTTAGGGAATTTCCGGAAATTAAGCTGAAATGGCAGAAGAGACTGGAATATATCATGGTAGATGAATTCCAGGATATTGACCCTCCACAGTATGAACTAATGAAGAATCTTTGTGGATATCATAATAATTTGTTTGTGGTAGGTGATCCGGATCAGACAATCTATACATGGAGAGGTGCGAGTGTGAATTCTTTGCCTGATTTTGAAAAAAACTTTCCTGGTGTACAGACAATCATGATGATGAAGAATTATCGATCTTCTCCTGAAATTTTAGATGTTGCGAATTCTCTTGTTTCTAAAAATGTGAATCGTATGAAAAAAGACTTGATTCCAATGCTGCCGCATCGAAATAAGGTCGTTGTACATCATGCAGATAATCCAAGAAAAGAAGCACAGTGGATCATTTCTCAAATACGTCATTTGAATGAGAATGGTGTGAATCTTGGAGATATTACGATATTGTATCGTGCACATTACGTAACGCGTGTCATAGAAGAAGAAATGATCAAAGAAAAGATGCCGTATATGATTTATTCTGGTGTGCAATTCTTTGAGAGAATGGAAATTAAAGATGCATTATCCTATTTGCGATTGATTGCATTTAAAGATGACTTATCATTTATGCGTATTGTGAATGTTCCAAAAAGAAATCTGGGACAGAAACGAATGAAATTCTTGAGAGAATATGCAGATGAAAAACATATTTCTTTATATGATGCTTTGAAAGAAAATATAGAGGAATCATTGTTTTCAAATACAAGGGCAAAATCATTTATTCAACTGATAGATTCATATGCAGAGCATATGAATGAAAAACCAGTATCTGAATTATTGAGTGAGATACTGGATTTATCTGGATATGAAGAAATGATGCGTACGGAAGGAGCACAGGATCGTTTGGATGATCTTGCGGAATTAAAACAATCCATCTATGAATGGGAAACAACGGTTGGAGAAGAAACAGATCTTGTATCGTACCTTAGACATATTTCATTGTTTACAAATGCAGATATGGCAATTGAAAAAGGAAAAGTGAGATTGATGACGATTCACGCGGCAAAGGGTCTAGAATTTCCGTATGTATTTATCATGCAGCTTGTCGAAGGTATTTTTCCATCTCGAAAGATACGAACAATTGAAGGCATGGAAGAAGAAAGAAGACTTGCTTTTGTTGCGGTGACAAGAAGTGAGGAGGGATTATTTTTATCAG
Organism: uncultured Bulleidia sp.; assembly: GCA_934725105.1. Classification (GTDB taxonomy): domain Bacteria; phylum Bacillota_I; class Bacilli_A; order Erysipelotrichales; family Erysipelotrichaceae; genus Bulleidia. The sequence continues at coordinate 3,221 of CAKVBD010000007.1, forward strand.
ATTCCGGTGGAAGAAATATTGGGGATACATCTAGATTCCCTTCTAGATTTCTCTTTGATATTGATCCCGTATTACTGGAATATACAGAAAAGCCAAGTGATGCATATATTCAAAAAGCATTGGATAACATTGATAAAGTGAATCGAAGATTTATTCCAAGTGCATCTTCTCTGGAATTTAAAGAAGGGGATCGTGTTAGACATCCGGTGTTTAAAGATGGAACAGTAGAGAAAATAGACTATGATGAAGAAGCCATCTTTATCTTGTTTGATTCTATGCAGACACCACGTGCAATTGCTTTACGTGCAGCAAAAAAACTTGAAAAGATCCAAGATAAAATAGAAAGATTTAGTTGATTGTTATTTCCCCATATTTCTAATACTAAATAGGAATATGGGTTTTAATATGCCAAAAGATAGAACTGTAAATATAGTGAATATATCTGCGTATTTTGTATGTGTTTTGTATATTTGGTGTGCAATGATAGTGTCAATAATTAAAGTAGTCATTAAGCTGATTGTTAAGATAGAAAATAGAACACTATCAAATTCTAAATGGATATAAAAATGAGCACAGAAACAAATGGAAATGAATGATAGAACACTGGAGATGGCACCTAAGATTTGTTTGTTTGCAATCTTTCCTAGTAAATATTTGTGGTAAAAGGGAATCCAGGCAGTAAGTGGATATGCATATCCTTTATTTTTTAACATACACATGCATGCAATACTTTGGAATACATAACTGTATAGCAAATACAATATGACACCAATAGCTATCGTAATAAAAAACAAATAGATAAATGAAAATAAGCTGAAAAGAATTGCGATACCAAATCCACCCATATGAATCTCCTTTGAAATAGTGATTATAAGATCTTTTTTAAATCATCTAAAGATATAGATTTGATCAATAAAGAACCATTTCTTTCATCAGCAACAAACTTTTTGAGTTTATGGATTGCTTCATAATACGCAAGATCCCCTAAAATACCATTCTCGCTTGTACTGACAAGCATGAGCTTCCATGTATCTACGTTTATATTATCAATCTTATAGATTGCTTTTGGATCTATTGGAAGTGCTGTCAAAGTATTTTCGGTGAGTGCGAATACTCCAAAAGGTTTTCCATCTTTTCCAACATAAAATTCAGGTTTTCCTTTGTAAGCAAGATCAAAATTATAAATTTCTTTTTTCTTGAATTTATCAAAGAGTTTCATGATAATAGCTCCCTATTCGTTTTCTCATTTATATTATAGGCACCATATAAAAACAAGTGAAGTATATGCCATTCAGCAAATTCTTCACTTGTTCATTTTTCATAAATATTCTATTGGGAGAGCAATCAGATTTTCTCTTAGATATGTCTTTTTATCAATGAGACATAAGATGATTCCTGTACCTCTTTTTTTGTCTGGGATTTTGTCTAGTACAGTGTTAGCGGATGCCATAGATGCTTTTGGGTTTCCACTCATTTTTATTTCTATTGGATATACAACACCATTTTCTTCAATGACTAGATCAATTTCATTTTCTTTACTGGAAGTTTTATCTTTTCCTCTGTAGTAAAAGATACTAAAGGAATAATCTTTTCCTTCATTAGAATAAGATTTTAATATTTCAGATACAATAAAAGTTTCAAATAGATTGCCCGCTACTGCAGAATTTTTTAAGGTATCAGCAGTGAGCCATTTTGTAAGGTAACATACTAATCCTGTGTCTCTAAAATAGATTTTAGGCGATTTGATAGCACGTGAAAGACTGGAAGAACTGTATGGCTGTAATAAATAGATGATTCCTGTTCTTTCTAATACAGATACCCAGTTTTTTATAGTTGGCTCACTGACACCAACTTCACTGGCAATGTTTGTGTAACTAAGAATTTCACCTGTTCTAGCGGCAATGCATGTAAGGAATTTAGAGAAAGTAATACTGTCTGCAGAAATTAAATCATGAATGTCCCTTTCAATATATGTTGAAACATAAGAAGAATAAAACTCTTGCCAGTCTCTATCAATGACATACAGTTCTGGATAAGATCCTTTATGGATAATTTTCCAAATATTGGAATAAGATTTAAGCTGTTTTTCTCTTTCTTGAATGTATTCTTGTGTGGGAATAAAGTGTTTGTTAAAAGGTACTTCATATATTTCTCTTAAAGATAATCCAGATAATTCAGAAATGGATACTCTTCCGGCAAGAGATTCACTCACACCTTTCATCAGCTGAAGTTTGGAAGATCCAGATAAAATAAACTGTCCTCTTTCATCTGAATTATCCACAATTAATTTGATGTTTTCTAATATGCCGGGCTCTTTTTGCACTTCATCAATAAAAAGAGGACATGGATTGTTTAAAAAGAATAATTTTGGTTCTTCGTGTGCCTGTAGACGTGTTAAAACATCGTCAAAACTAGCAATTGTATATGCAGGAAATGTTTTTTTTATGACAGTGGATTTTCCGACTTGTCTTGCACCGGTGAGTAAAGCGCATTTGCTTGTTTCAACTCGTTTTTCTAGAATAGGAGTAATTGCTCTTGGAATATATTTCATATGATTTCTCCGTCTAATCTGAAATCTAAATTTATTATAGACGCTAAAAATGTGCAATTCAACAGAAAACTATGCTAAATCTAAAACTCAATTTTAAATTAGACACTACTCTGCTGACTTTATAATAGTTAAAAAGAAGAAGATTGTCTCTTCTTCTTGATCGCGTGTGAATTATTTCTTTCCCCAGTCTTTCATGGATTGTCCCTGGAATTGAACGTTTCCACGATGACCATATACTTTAATGGAATTTAAAGCTTGTTCTAAAGACTGGAATTCTTCATCTGTTAATGTTACGTTGCTTGCTTCCAGGTTTTCAATAATTCTTTCTTTGTTCTTAGAACCAGGAATAGGTACAACATTAGGGTATTTGTGAAGCATCCAAGCCATAGAAATCTGTGCGTTTGTAGCATTTTTTAATGCTGCGTATTGATTCAATAAATCAATGACTGGCTGGTTTGCTTCAATGTTCTCTTTCTTGAGCTGTGGAACAAATACTCTAACATCATCTACCTTTTCAAAAGCTGTATCTTTTGTGATTTTCCCAGAAAGAAAGCCAGAAGCAATTGGAGAAAATGGTACAACACCAATATTGTGTTCTAAGCAGTATGGGAAAGTATTTGTTTCACAATCTCTTTCTAACATGTTGTACAGGTTCTGTACTGCCGATACAGGTGTAACTTCATGTGCACGTTTGATTGTGGATTCTTCAACCTGTGATAAACCCCATCCTCGTATCAAACCTTCATCAATGAGTTTTCCCATTGCTTCAGCAACCTTTTCAACGGGTACTTCTGGATTGATTCTATGAAGATAGTAAAGATCAACATAGTTCGTATTTAATGCTTTCAATGAAGCAAGCAGATGTCTTTTGCATACATCATACATATCTTCATTGACTTCATCATCGTGAATGTGAAGCTTTGTGGCAATGACGCAATGTTCTCTGACATCATGTAATGCTTCTCCAACGATTTCTTCGTTGTGATGTTCATAATACAGAACATTTCCATATACTTCAGCAGTATCAAAGAATGTGCATCCATGATCATATGCATTGCGAATTGCTTCCATTGCATATTCTCTAGAAGGAATTGCGCCATATCCATGAGAGAAAGCCATGCATCCCATTCCGATTTCTGATACTTCAATGTTACCTAGTTTTCTTGTGCTCATTTTATGCTCTCCTTTGTCGATTTGAGTATATGTTGAAAAAAGAAAGAAGTACAATAGCAATGATACATATATGGTATACAGAAAATGAATAGTGCTTTATTATCACTTAATATAAAAATGTGCTAAATCAAATAAGTGCTTATTTATGCATATATTTCAAGTAAATATAAAACACATAATAAAAAAATTTAAAATATTTAGCACTCTTCTATTGACTCTGCTAAAACAAAGAGTATATTAATACTTGTAAGCCGAAAGGGTCTTAGAAAAGAGGAAAAAATATGAGATATTTAGACCGTAGAAATGCAAATTTATTTGATGATATGTTTGATGACATGTTCAGAGCTCCAGTTATGAGCAATAATACTTTAATGAAGACAGATATTCATGAGAAAGATGGAAAATATATTCTTGATATTGAAGTGCCTGGTGTAAAGAAAGAAGATGTTAAGATTTCTCTTTACAATGGCAACTTGACAGTCGCTGTTGAACACAATGAATCCAATGAAGAAAAGGATGCTAAGGGTAGAGTTGTTCGTCAGGAAAGATACAATGGCTCTTGCAGCAGAACATTCTATGTATCTGATGCTATTAAGGATTCAGACATTCATGCTTCCTTCGAAAATGGTATTTTAAAGATTGAATTACCAACAGAAGCAAAGAAGGAAGAAGAAACAAAGAAGTTTATTGAAATTCTATAATCCCCTGAAAAAAAGCTTGTTCACGATTGTGGCAAGCCTTTTTGTATAAATAAAAGAGGTTGTAACGATTGAACAGCGGAAAGTTCAAAGGTGTTACAACCTTTTTTCAAAAAGATATTTTGCAGTTAGAATTTAGATAATCCATTCCTTCTTGCTTTTTTCATCATTGCATCATATATCTTTGTTCCAGCGAATGTATAAAGTACATTTACAATCACAAATACAATGATTTCACATTGCAAAGGAAGAATCAGTGAGCTTCCAAATAAGAGGTTTCTTACAAGATCTAGACCCCAGGTAAATGGAAAGAGAAGTGAAATGGCAAGAAATGGAGTGGGTAACTGGATGACAGGGAAATAGAGACCTCCTAAAAAAGGTGCAATATTTGCGATTAAAGAGATGAATTGATCTGCTTCTTTGAAATAGATTGCAAATCCCATTAATATTTCCGCAAAGCCATATGTTCCAAAAGCCATTATTAATGCAATTCCTAAAAAGGAAAGAATACTTTTTACTGTGAGTAAATGAAATGAAGTAAGCAAGAAAATAACAATCAATGGAATCATTTCAAATACAATTGAAACAACACCACTCACAGCCCATCCAAATACATAATGCATTCCTTTCAAAGGCATATTCATCATATATTCAAAGTTTCCTTCTTTTAGCTTTCGACGGATTTCAAATACAGCTGACCACATGTTTTCCACAAATTGCCAAAGAATTAATGAAAATAACATGTATTGGATATATTCTGTTTTGCTTTGAATGCCAGATATTTCTAGATTTCCAAATAAAAGAATGGCAATCGAAGGAAATATCAGCAATATAGCATCTGTGCTTGCAGAGAAGATTTCGATTTTATATCGAAACTTTTCTTTTAGTTCCATCTGCAGAAGAGTGAATGCTTTTACCATTGTTCTGTATCTCCTTTCTTTCTTAATGTTGAAATATCATTTTGAATAATTGCATAGCCAAACATTGCAAATGCAAAAGAAAGAATCACAGGAACAAGCAACCATAATGGGTGAATGGTAAATGTATTGTTTCTTGCTAGAGAAATCGTATATGTTAATGGAATGACATATGATACAAACTGAATGATTTGTGGATATCTTTTGATATCTGTGGAATATCCACTGAAAAAACCAATGATTTGTTGAACCAATGCATTGACTGATCCAAGCTTTCTGAATTTCAGAGTGAAACCAAGGAATAGGATTCCCATATTGGCAGTGATAATGTCATTGATCAATAAAATAACAATAAAATGCAGAAGATCAGGAATATGAACATTACAGAGAGAAAAGAAAAAAATCTGTAGTAATGAAATGAGATAACTTTCAATGCCGATCTGTAATGCTTTGGCAATGAAATATTGTCTGAATTGCACAGGGTATAGAAACAGGTTTGTAAAAGTACCATCCATTCTTTCTTCTTCCATGAATCCACCAATACCAAAAAAAGCTTGATTTAGTCCAAACCAGCATAACATACCTTTTAATGTGAGTACCTGCTGATCAGGGGGAACCATATAAATATAAGGTGCAATCATAAAGAATGTGCCAAAAACAAGATTGATCAACAACCATTTGTAGCGAAGATCAACCTTCAGAAATTTCTTCAAATGATTCCACATTTTTGATCTTTCCTTCCTCTATCAAATAGTTTTTGACGTGATTGGTATTATGGATGCCTGTATGAGAAACAAGAAATACAGTATTCCCATTTTGAACATGTTCTTGCAGCATATCTTCAACAATCGTGCATGTATCTTTATCTAGACCATTCATAACTTCATCCGCAAATATAATATCTGGATCATTTAAGAATGCACGTGCTACCATAACTTTCTTTTTCATTCCTGTAGAAAAGTTTTCTACCAGTGTTTTATCATTTTTTAGATGTAATCGATCTAGTAAAGAAACAATGCGCTCGTCGAGTTCTTTCTTTGGAATGTTTTGGATTCTGCCAATGTAATACAGATTTTCATATGCAGATAATTTGTGATACAAAGAACGATCATCTGCCGTAACAATGCCAATATGATTTAAGTATTCATTTCTACTTTTTTCGATATCTTTTTCATTCCAGTAAACTGTTCCTTCATCTGGAATCATCAAACCATACATGATTTTCAATAAAGTACTTTTTCCACAGCCATTATTACCGTTCAATAAGTGAATATATCCACGTTGGAAATCCATAGTTATATGATCTAGTACTTGCTGAGTATCGAAAGATTTGCTGATATTTTCGACTTTAATTTCTGTTTCCATGAATTCTGAATGCCCCGCTTTCGATTTCTTCAGTTAAATCTAGTATTTTATAACAAATGAATATTGTGCTTTTCACATTCATCAATCATTTTCTGTGGCCAGATACTAGCTTGTACTTCACCAACATGTGCTTTATTTAATAAAAGCATGCAGAGTCTGGATTGACCAATACCACCGCCAATTGTGTATGGCAGTTCTTTGTTTTGAATCATTTGATGATAAGGAAGTGTGAGTCTACCTTCACAATGAGATGCTTTACATTGAGAAACAATAGTGTCTTCATCAACACGGATACCCATAGAAGAAATTTCCAGTGCACGATTTAAAGAAGGCAGCCAGAATAATAAATCTCCATTGAGATTCCAGTCATCATAGTCAGGAGCTCTACCATCATGTGGTTTTCCGCTTCTTTTTAATGGATGACCAATCTGTTTGATGAATACACATTTATGCTCTCTTGTAATGGCATTTTCTCTATCTTTGACAGATAAATCTGGATAGCGATCTTCTAGTTCCTGAGAAGTAATGAAATACACTTCATCAGCTAAATGGCATACTGCTTCTGGATATTTATACCAGACTTCATGTTCCATATGCTTGATTACTTTGAAGATTTCTTTGACTGTTGCTTCTAATACTTCTTCTGTTCTTTCTTCTTTTGTGATGATTTTTTCCCAGTCCCATTGATCAACATAGACAGAATGCAGGTTATCTACGATTTCATCTCTGCGGATGGCATTCATGTTTGTATAAAGACCTTCATGTTCCTTGAAACCGTATTTCTTTAACGCAAATCTTTTCCATTTTGCTAATGACTGAACAACTTCAATTCTTTCATCAGGCAGTTCCTGGATGTCAAAGTTGACAGGTCTTTCAATGCCATTTAAGTTATCATTCAAACCAGAAGATTTTGTGACAAACAAAGGTGCAGAAATTCTTAATAATCCTAGTTCTTTTCCAAATTCTCTCTGGAATGTATCACGAATATATTTGATTGCTTCTTGTGTCTGCATGACAGACAATACTGGTTCATAGTTTTCAGGTGTAATTAAATTCATATCTTTTTCCCTCTTAATGCAAACCATTATACAAGAACACAATAGAAACGAGCATGAAACTTGCGAAATAGCAGGTAAAATGTACAATTAAAAATGAAAGAAGAGAAAATTATATGACAAGAGTAGATATCGCAATTATTGGCAGTGGTCCTGCAGGACTAGAAGCAGCTTTGACTGCGAAAAATAGAAATAAATCCATTCAGATCTTTGGTACAAAAGATTTATCTAACAAGATGCAGGTAATTGATCATCCAATTACAAACTATCTTGGTTTATCAAATGTAACTGGAAAACAAATGGCTGAAGCATTTTTGAATCAAATGCATGATGCTGGAATTGAAATTACAGAATCTAAAGTGACAACAGTATATGCAATGGGTGAGTATTTTGCATTACAGCTAAGTAACAATGAAATGGTGGAAGCAGAAAGTGTGATCCTGGCAAGTGGTGTTGTTGCGGGAAAACCATTCAAGGGAGAAAGTGAATTCCTTGGTAGAGGTGTTTCGTATTGTGCAACATGTGATGCACCATTATATAAAGGAAAAGATGTAATTGTTATTGGTGGTTCAAAGGAAGAAGAAAGTGAAGCGGAATTCCTTGGAGAAGTATGTAATTCTGTAAAGTATATTCCTTTGTATAAAGGTGAGATTGTATTCAAACATGACAATATTGTTGTGGTGAATGAAAAACCTGTTGAGATCAAAGGTATGATGAAAGCAAATACTTTAGTGACGGATCAGAATGAATATTCTACAGATTGTGTGTTTGTATTAAGAGCGGCACAATTTCCAACACAGTTAGTTCCTGGATTACAGGTAGAAGGTAATGCTGTAAAAGTGGATCGTGAAATGAAAACGAATATTCCTGGTATCTTTGCAGCTGGCGATATTGTTGGCTTGCCATATCAGTTTATTAAATCTGCTGGTGAAGGAAATATTGCGGCAATCTCTGCAGCTGCATATGTTGATCAAAAGCTAAGAAACAGATGAGGTATCCATAATGGATATCTTTTCTTTTGAAAAACATAGTTATTGTCAAAGTGACTTTAAATAAATTGTCAATTAGACTATTACGTTTATGCGTACATCGTTATGGTATTGATGCGATGAGTGCAATGGCACAAGGTTTATTTGCAAGCTTATTGATTGGAACAATCATTAAGACATTAGGGCAGCAGACAGGCATTGATTTCTTGGTAAATGCAGGTACATATGCAAGCAGTGTTGCTGGACCTACAATGGCAGCTTCTATTGGCTATGCATTGCATGCACCACAGCTTGTATTATTCTCATTGATTGCAGTGGGTGCTTCTGCGAATGAATTAGGTGGCGCAGGTGGACCATTGGCTGTTTACTTGATTGCTATCGTTGCAAGTGAAGTTGGAAAGCTTGTTTCAAAAGAAACAAAAGTAGATATTCTAGTCACACCTGCAGTAACAATACTTGTTGGTGTTGGATTAAGTGTATTATGTGCACCTGCGATTGGTGCGGCTGCAAGTTCTGTTGGAAATTTAATTATGTGGGCTACAGAATTACAGCCATTCTTGATGGGTATTCTTTTATTTTTCGGAATCTTGCGGCGTACTTTTCTTTTCAGGTCAAGATTGGTGATAGAAACGCCGGCATCCTGAAATACGCCATCTTCGATATATGTATACAGTGTTCTTTCGGATACTTTGATTTCCGGATGGTTCTGACAGATGACATAGAGAGACTGTCCCTGTTCCAGAAGAGGCTTGATAAGAAGACCGAGATCTCTGATTTCATTGACTGTAGCGTTGACACCGGCACGTGCATCACAGAGCATTTCAACATATTCTTTCTGTGCAGCATCCGCTTCATACTTGTACTTGTCGAACCGGCAGCGCTTGTATCTTTCGCAGCCGTTGCATGCGCCAGGAGAGCGGTCACGTTTTTTACAGATGAAAGGCTTGAAGGAAGGACATTCCTTAGAACAGTGGTGCGAATACTTGTTAGGACATTTTCCGGCATCAATGCACTCGACAGGATACTTGGATTTGTAAGAGAGAGTGCGATGATTCCTGATTTCCTTTCCAATTGTAGATTTGTCTTTGCCAAGCGTATCAGCGATGGACTTTTTAGAAGAATTATTTTCAATACCGCGTTGAATGATTCTGCGTTCGTCATCAGTTAAATGTAAATTCTTGTTTGATGTTGCCATAGTATGATTTCCTTTCTGAGAGGCAACACATCCAGCTGAGAAAAATAAAACATTATGAAAGAGTAAAATCAACTGGAAGTTGGTGAAATAGTAAATTCTATTCTGTGTATACGAAAGTGGAATTTGACTTTTCAGTTCAGCTCTCCAGTATAGGTAGTATTTATAAAAATTCTAGACTTATAATGAAAATAAATATCATGTATAACGATTAGAATAGCTCAGGAATATACTCTTACTAAAAGCTAATAATTGGCAAATACTATGTACAATAAATGATATGTAAAGATATTGATATTGTCATGTTTTATGCTAAACTGCGGTTGTAAACATATATGTTTGTGAGGAGCAAATATGAATTATCAAAATAATGCAAGGTATAAGAACGGTGACATTTAGTCTTCCATCAATAATATTTTGAAGGAGATTTTATGTTGAAAAAAATAGTATTCGTTTTAGTAATTCTTCTTCTTCTATCGTCATGTAGTAAAAACACGAAAATACCTTTGGATCAAAGTACTATTGACAAACTAAATTTGGATGATACATCAGTTCATTTATATGCAATCACTATAGATCAGTTGACGAATAGCTCAGATTCTAAAGGTCTTAATGGTTATGTATTACTGTTGAGACCAGATTGTAAAGGGTGTCAAACTTTTGTTACAGAGTTTAATGAATACTCATCTTCAAATAAAATAAATTCAGATATTTACGTGCTTGATACTACAATATTAACTGATGAGGAAAAAGAAACATTATTCACTGTGTATTCAGTGACTTCTGTTCCTTCAATTATGGTGTTTGAAAGTGGCAATTTCATTTCATTAGAAGTGGGAATTTCTTCGAAGGGACAGCTATCAAGTATTCTAAAATAATTTGAGGAAAATCTATGATAAAGAGAATATTTTCTGTAATATTAATTATTACCCTTTCGCTCACTTCTTTTATCCCGATTAGCGCTAAAACTTCTATTTCTTCTGAAAATGAATTTAAAGAAATTGTTGAAAAATCTAAATACTATAAAGATTATGCAGATGAAGTTATTCAATATGATGTTTTACGTAAAGTTGAGACAGATGAAGGTACAAGATTTACCATTGAGTATAATCTCAAAACTGAAGAAGATGAATATGTACGAAACTTGGTTTTTATTGGAGATGAAAATGGTGAATTCCTCGAAGTTCTACTAACAATTGGCAAAGATGATTTGTTATCGGTTAATGATTTGATTAAGCAACATAAGACTAATATTTATATAGAAACAATAGGGCGCGTCTACCAATGTATTAAGTATACATGCAAATCATGGTCATATGATGCGTCGTATCAATCTAGTCCTGGTTGCACTGCTATTGTAGGGAAGCCTTGTGAGATTTTTAGTTTGATGAAAAAAAAGATTGTTGCTGCTATATGTAAATCAGGAGTTTGGGCAGCGTGTCATTTTAGTGTTGATAAAGTTTGTACTGGTTATTATGAAACGTTTGATGTGTGTGATTTATGAAGAAAGTAAATGTGTTTAAATATACTGGTATTTTTATTGGTGTATTGATTATTACTTTTGTTGTTATGACATATGTATCGGAATATATTTATAGCATGATTGGTGCAAGAGTTAACTTTAGCTTATCATTTATTGTTATTGAGTTTGTGAAGTTTGGTATCATTTATGATTTGACATTTGGTTTATTAACTACACTAATATGTATCTACATGTTCAAGAAATTTGTTGACAAATGTAAACAGAATCATAGTTTGATTTACTACCAACTATTAGAACTAGAGAAAGAATCTTGGTGTTGTTATGTGGTTGTATTAGTCGCAATACTAGCAGGGTTTATGTTAAAGAATCCAGTATTTATTATCTTTGCAAGTTTAGCTATTGTAATCTTAAATCCAATTTATAGTGTTATCTTAGTGCTAAAGAAAGATTTAAAGAATTTAGCTGTTTCAAAAGCTGCTAGTTGAAGAAAAATGGTGTTTTATAATTGAGGTTTATTTTACCTCAAACAACTTAGATACTTAAATTACATGAAGATCAAATGATCAATGAGTTATGTGAAACTCAACTGATTATTTTGGTCTTTTAATGAGCTAAAACGGTACTTCTTCAGGTCCTTTACTTATGTTGTAACGTAAGCGTCAAATAAATACCGTCTACAAAAATATCTCCAGTCTAGGATAATCATATCCAGAAGGGAGATATTTTATATCTGTACTTGTTGGTATTGCGTTAACACTTCCAATTTCTTCTGCCGCAATCTGTGCTGCACTTGGCTTAACAGGTTTGGCTGGTGGAGCTGCAGTTGCTGGATGTTGTGCACAAATGATTGGCTTTGCCTGCATGAGCTATAAAGAAAATGGTATTGGAGGTCTTGTATCACAAGGGATTGGTACAAGTACGCTTCAGATGCCAAATATCATCAAGAATCCGAAAACATAGATTCCGCCAATTCTTGCTTCTGCAATTACAGCGTTTGACTGGATTGGATTAGTCATGATCTCTTTTATCTTGCCTGCAGTATTAAGTGTTATCTTCTGTAATATTTTACGTAAGAAACAATGGATCAAAGAAAACGATCTTAAATTAAACTAATCAAAAAAGGAACAATTCATTTTTGAAGTGAATGTTCCTTTTTTAGTTTAAAACTGGATTGTTTTTCTAATGATCATGATGGATATGAGTGATGCAACTGTTTCACTGATCCAGAATGCATGCCATACACCACTTGCTCCTAAGAATCTAGATAATACATAGGATACAGGAATGATGACAATGATATAGCGAAGTGCTGAAATAACAAGAGATGGATTTCCTTTTCCGAGACCTTCTAATACACCACAAACAATGACAGAAATGGAAGAAATGACAAATCCACTGCTGATGATATGTAATGCAGAAGAACCTGCACGGATCGTTTCTGTGTTCTGTGTGAATAAATGCATGAGATCATTTGCAAAAAGCCAGCAGATGCATGTTCCAATAAACATGATAGAAACTGCAAGTAACAATGAAGTAAAGAAAATCTTTTTCACTCTTTCATGTTCTTTTGCACCATAGTTATATCCAATTAATGGACGAATACCTTGTACAATGCCATTGACTGTTAAATAGATAAATGTCTGTAACTTATAGTAGATTCCTAAAACCAGTACATACATGTCTGAGAACTCTGCCAGGATACCATTTAATAACGTGATCATAATGGATGGTAGAGAGAGGTTCATTGTTGCTGGCAAGCCAACACTGTAGATTCTTTTACAGATTGTTTTCTGGAACATTTCTTTTGAAAAATGAATGCGTAGTTGAGATTCTTTTGTGAAATAGATAATCAAATAGATGACAAGTGTAAGTACTTGGCCAATACCTGTTGCTAATGCTGCACCAGCAATTCCCATTTCAGGAAAGAAGCCAATACCGAAGATCATCATTGGATCAAGAATAATATTACAGATACATCCACATAGCATCGCAATCATGGAGACTGTCATTTTTCCTTCTGCCTGATAGATCTTTTCATAGGCAATGGCAATAGAGTTTGGGAAGTTAAACAGGAATGCAAGTGTTCCATATGTAATGCCATTTTGAATGACTTCAGGATTTGTTGTGAATAGATGCAGGAATGGACGCAATACGCCAATACATCCAACAGTTAACAGGATACCGTGAATCATGGAAAGAAATAATCCTAAGGATACAGTATCGTTTGCTTTTTTCTGATCTTGTGCACCGAGGTAGAAAGATGCAATGGCATTGACGCCAATTCCATGTCCTACGGCAACTGCAGTCACAATCAGCTGTAAAGGATACACAAGAGAAATGGAAGTCATTGCGCTTTCCGATATCTGTGCGACGAAATAACTATCGACAATGTTATAAAGTGCATTGACAAGCATTCCCAATACCATTGGCAATGACATTGTTAATACAAGTGGTAATATCTTTTTTTCTTTCATGTATGTTTGATTCATTGTTGTCACCTCCATAAAAAAATCGTCACAAATAATATGTGACGAAAAGTGGGGCTATTTCCCCAGAAAAATTCACATGAAGTTTTAGCGGTAGAGATAATACTATAGTTGTATTCAAATGTCAAAAAATAAATTTTTCTTTTATAATGAAACAATGAAGAAAACACCAGCATATATTCGTGTATATCAGAATATTTCAAATCAAATCATCCATGGTATTTATCCATATCATTCTAGAATTCCATCCAAAAGAGAAATGGCACAAAAGGAAAACTGCAGTTTGATTACGATTGAACATGCATATGAACTATTGATAGATGAAGGATATATTGAATCGAGACCAAGAAGTGGCTATTACGTTTCCTATCAGGTAGGAGATGTGTTTGAAAGTGAAGTGACACCTGTAGATATTTCTGTATCATTTGAAAATACAGATATGACTTTTCCTGCCAGTGTATTTGCGAAAGCATGTAGAAAAGTGACAGGAATGATGGTTTCAAAACTTCCGTCTAGAAGTGAAGGAAAAGGAAATATTTATTTAAGAAATGCAATCAGTAAGTATCTTGCACGTAGTAGAAATCTTTTGGTTTCGCCAGAACAGATTATCATTGGTGCAGGCAGTGAGTATTTGTATTCATTGATCGTGGATCTTCTTGGAAGAAGCAAGATCTATGGGATTGAATCTCCATCGTATGAAAAAATCTATCGGATTTATCGTGCAAGTGGCGTGAAGGTGGATTTGTTGAAACTTGCGAGAAACGGTATTTTATCAACAGAACTGGAAAGAACTCCAGCTTCTATTCTGCATGTTACGCCATATCATTCTTTTCCAACGGGTTCGACAACGGATGCATCCAAAAGACGGGAGTATATCCGATGGGCAAATGCGCATCAGGCAATTATTGTGGAAGACGATTATGAATCTGAATTTACAAAATCCATCAAATCACAGGAAACTTTATTCTCTTTAGACCCGCAACATGTGATTTATATGAACACTTTTACAAAAACAATCTCGTCATCAATTCGAATTGGTTATATGATATTACCAGAAGATTTACTAAAAGCTTATGAACAGACACAATCATTTCGTTCGTGCACGGTGAGTGAATTTATGCAGCTTGTTGTTGCGGAGATTTTAAACAACGGTTCTTTTGAAAGGAACCTCAACCACATTCGTAGAAAGAGAAAAACACATGAGAAAGATTGAAGATATATATTTCATTGATAAAAACAATGCTCCTCAACCGCATACAATTATTGAAAATACTTCGTTTAAGCAAAATGGGTATCGTATTACTCATTTTTCTATGGGAGCAAATACTGCTGGCTCTCCAGAGAGATATCATCATATTGCGATATATACGTGTAATATTGGAACATTGCATTTGAAACACTATATTGATAGAAATTCTTATGAAGAAATCGTTTTAAAGCC
This sequence comes from uncultured Bulleidia sp., assembly GCA_934725105.1. GTDB lineage: Bacteria > Bacillota_I > Bacilli_A > Erysipelotrichales > Erysipelotrichaceae > Bulleidia. Next base: position 18,571 of record CAKVBD010000007.1, read on the forward strand.
AGGAGACTTCTGGATTCGTCCAGCCCATACGTTAGTGAGCTGGTATGCAGAGGAGGATACTGTATTTACAGTCTTATCGATGCGCTATACTGCGAATTTCTGTGATGGAGACATGCTTGGAAAAACTTTATCAATTAATCATTTAATTGATAAGAATGAATCTGATATTGCTCAGAAAAGACTTGTGGATGATGAACAATTCAAGTTAGATGCAATCCATATGGGGAAAAACAGTCGACTGGAATTGAGCAGTAATGATAATTTAATTATTTGTTCCATAGAAGGAAAATGTGCTTTGCTTTACCATAATCGACAGATGATTATCAATTCTCAACAATGTTTCCATACAAATATAGCGGATAAAATTGTTCTTTTATCCGCAACAGATGCAAAATTGCTGCTTCTCAAATTTGTAAATCAGGTTTAATATATTTAGCGGAAATGATGTCTTCCAGGAAGAAATTCCAAACCGCTATTACAGCTGATGACTTCTGCAATGTTTTTTATCATGCAGGGAATCAGCTTTTTTGTTTGCCTGCTGGAAAGGGTGTTTATGTTATTTAGTTTTGCTTTACTTTTACTTTGTGGATTATTGCTTGGAGATTTGTTTAAGAAAATTAAATTTCCACCATTATTTGGCTTTATGCTATGTGGAATTTTGTTAGGGCCATATTGTTTCAAATTGATTGATGCTTCGATATTGGATGCTTCTGCATCGATTCGTAAGGTTGCATTGATCATCATTCTGATCCGTGCGGGATTGAATCTAGATTTGGATGCGTTAAAAAAAGTTGGCAGACCAGCGATTTTAATGTGTTTTCTGCCTGCAACATTTGAAATCATTGGATTTGCCTTATTAGGACCAGTAATTTTACATCTTTCACTATTAGATGCATTAATTCTTGGTTCTGTTTTAGCAGCGGTATCCCCTGCAGTTGTTGTACCAAACATGTTGAAGCTTATTGATGAAGGCTATGGAACAAAGGAAGGTATTCCACAATTAATTATGGCTGGTGCATCTGTAGATGATGTATTTGTCATTGTATTGTTTACTTCATTCACATCTCTTGCTTCTTCTGGTTCTTTAGATGCTTTGAATTTCTTGAGAATACCAACTTCCATTATCAGTGGTGTTGCTTCAGGGATACTCATTGGCTATGTATTGAATCGCTTTTTTGATGCAGTAAATTTTAGAGATACCGTTAAAGTGATTGTACTGTTATCTTTATCATTTATCTTGGTGAAAATAGAAGATTTGTGTACTGGCTATTTTGGATATTCTGGATTGCTTGCAATCATGGCAATGAGTGCAATGATTCATTTTGAAAGGGAACAGGTATCTGTAACCTTATCGAATCAGTTTTCACAATTGTGGATCGTTGCAGAAATATTGTTGTTTGAACTTGTAGGCGCTGCAGTGGATCCTTCCTATGCATTGCAGGCTGGTGCAAGTGCAGTTTTGATTATTGCTTTGGCGATGATTTTTAGAATGGCTGGGGTGTATCTTTGTGTTGCTTCAACTCCATTAACAAGGAAAGAAAGACTCTTCTGTATGATTGCCTATACACCAAAAGCAACAGTACAGGCAGCCATTGGTTCTATTCCTTTAGCAATGGGACTAGCTTGTGGAAATATCGTATTGACAGTAGCCGTATGTGCTATTTTATTGACTGCTCCACTTGGTGCATTCTTTATCAATCTGACATATCAAAAATTGTTGCAGAAAAATATATGAAAGAGACATTATTTCTTTACTTTTTCTTTATTTTCTAATAACATAATAGCGTCTTTGTACCGTTGTATTTATTGTGTATCAGAGGAAGGAAAGCAACTAATGAAATTAATTGTCACATCTTTGAGAACAACAAATATCATTACAGATTTGGATGCTAGTAAACTATCCAATCTTATCAACGGTATCAAACTGTCTAAATAACGATGAAATAACAGCTGATGGAATTACTCCGTTAGCTGTTTTTGATTCTACTAGAGGAGGTTAAAATGAAAAAAGTCGCAATTGTTATGGGTAGTGATTCTGATGCGCCAGTTATGGCAAAAGCAGCAAAGGTATTAGAGAGTTATGAAATTCCTTATGAAGTGCATGTATATTCTGCACATAGAACTCCTATGCAGGCTGCTGAATTCGCAACAAATGCAAAAGAAAATGGATTTGGTGTCATTATCGCAGGTGCAGGCATGGCTGCCGCTTTAGCAGGTGTTCTTGCTGCACATACAACATTACCAGTCATTGGTGTTCCATTAAAATCCGCAGTCCTGGAAGGAACAGATGCGTTACTTGCGACTGTGATGATGCCTAGTGGAATCCCAGTAGCAACAGTCGCAATTGATGGAAGCAAGAATGCAGCATATCTTGCTGCAGAAATCATTGCATTATCAGATGAATCTTTAGCTGAAAAGATTGCTGAAGATAGAAAGAAGCAAAGTGAAGCAGTCTTAAAGAAAGACGCTGGAATACAGGAAAAGATCAAGGAGCTATAAGACATGGAAAAAAGTTATTCAAATGCTTACAAAGAAGCTGGTGTAGATGTTACTGCTGGCTATGAATCTGTTGAACTCATTAAAAAGGATGTAAAGCGTACAGAAATCCCAGGTGTACTTGGTGGTATTGGCGGATTTGGTGGATTATTCGCTCCAGATCTCAAAGGATACGAAAAGCCAGTATTTATTTCTGGTACAGATGGTGTTGGTACAAAATTGAAGCTTGCTTTCTTGATGGACAAGCATGACACAATCGGTATCGATTGCGTTGCAATGTGTGTCAATGATGTTATCTGTGCTGGTGCGAAGCCATTATTCTTCTTGGACTACATTGCATGTGGAAAGAACATTCCTGAAAAGATTGCCACAATTGTAAAGGGGATCGCTGATGGATGTGTTGAAAGCGGCTGTGCACTTGTTGGTGGAGAAACTGCTGAACATCCAGGCATGATGCCAGAAGAAGAATACGATCTCGCTGGATTTACAGTTGGTATTGTGGATGAAAAGAATATCTTAGATAAGAAGAATGTTAAGAAGGGTGATGTGATTGTTGGATTAGCATCTACTGGTGTACATTCCAATGGTTTCTCTCTTGTTAGAAAAGTCTTTGATATTGATAATGCTGAAGTACTTGGTAAATATAAGGATGAATTGAATGGCAAGACATTAGGAGAAGCTTTATTGGTGCCTACACAGCTATATGTCAAGCCAATCTTGAAGCTGTTAGAAGAAGTTGATGTACATTCTATTTCTCATATTACTGGTGGTGGTTTCTATGAAAATCTTCCACGTGCCTATGGTGAAAACCTGAATGCAGTCATTCATAAAGGAAGCTGGGAAGTATTGCCTATCTTCAATCTCATTCAGGAAAAGGGAAATATTGCGGAACATGATATGTTCAATACATACAACATGGGTGTAGGTATGGCTGTCATTGTTGATGGTAAAGATGCTGACAAGACAATTACATTGATGAATGAATTTGGCATCAAGGCGAGTGTCATTGGTGAAATGAGTGAGGGTGATCACTCTGTGGTGATTGAATGAGAAACATCGCAGTCATGGTGTCTGGAGGAGGAACGAATCTGCAGGCACTGATCGACGCTGAAAAAGCTGGAAAGATCCCACACGGAAAAATTACTTTGGTTATTGCTTCCAATGATTCTGCATATGCATTAGAGCGTGCAAAAAACAATGGTATTGAAGCTGTTGTTGTAAAACGCAAGGCATATGAAAATCAGGATGCGTTTGATGATGCAATTGTTGAAACATTACATGCACATCACATTGATATGGTTGTATTAGCTGGCTATTTAAGTATCTTGGGAGAAACAGTGATTCAGGCATATCGAGATAGAATTATCAACATTCATCCATCTTTGATTCCTTCTTTCTGTGGAAAAGGTTTCTATGGATTGAAAGTGCATGAAGCTGCGCTTGCTAGAGGCGTAAAAGTGACAGGTGCTACGGTACATCTTGTCAATGAAATTCCGGATGGTGGAAGAATTCTAAAGCAGAAAGCAGTATATATTGAAGATGGGGATACTGCAGAAACATTACAGAGAAGAGTTATGGAACAGGCAGAATGGATCTTGTTGCCAGAAGCCTGCGAAGATATCGCAAAACAATTAGATGAAGGAGAAGACAAATGAGCGTTGATTTGATTGATTACTTGAAGAATAACGAATACCCAGGTCGTGGTATCGCAATTGGCAGAACGCCATGTGGAAAAAATATTCGTATTGCTTACTGGATCATGGGAAGAAGCAGCAATTCTAGAAATAGAGTATTCTTAGAAACTGAAGATGGTATCAGAACAGAAGCATTTGATCCAGGCAAGATGGAAGATCCTTCATTGATTATTTATCATCCAGTTAGAAAACTTGGAAAACAGACAATCGTAACAAATGGTGATCAGACAGATACAATCTGGAATGCATTAAAAGAAGGCAAGACTTTTGAAGATGCACTACGTACAAGAACATTTGAACCAGATGGACCAAACTGGACACCAAGAATTTCTGCTCTTGTGGAAGGTGCTGGTTATAAGATGTCTATCTTAAAGAGTATGAATCTTGAAGGCAGTGCTGTTGGTCGTTATTTCTTTGAATATCCAGAAGCAGAAAATGGTGTTGGTCATTTGATCACAACATATAAGACAAATGGTAATCCAATTCCTTCTTTTGAAGGAGAACCAATTCGTTGGGATATGGCTCATGAAAAGTTTGATGAATGGGCAAATCATGTATGGGAAGCATTGAATGAAGATAATAAGGTTTCTTTATATACATGTCATATGAACATTGAAACAGGCGAAACAAAAACAATGATTTTCAATAAGAATAAGTAAGGAGAAAGAACATGGCTAAGGAAATTGCTTTGAAGTATGGATGTAATCCAAATCAGAAACCATCTCGTATTTATGTGGAAGATGGTGAATTACCAGTTACAGTATTAAATGGAAAACCAGGTTATATCAACTTTTTAGATGCATTAAACAGTTGGCAGCTTGTAAAAGAACTCAAAGAAGCAACAGGTCTTCCTTCAGCAGCTTCTTTCAAGCACGTTTCTCCTGCAGGTGCTGCAGTTGGTCTTCCATTGAGTGAAACAGATCGTAAGATCTATTTTGTAGATGATGAAGAATTATCTCCAATTGCCTGTGCTTATGTGAGAGCACGTGGTGCAGATCGTATGTCTTCCTATGGTGACTGGGCTGCACTCTCTGATGTATGTGATGCAGATACTGCTAGACTTTTAAAGAAGGAAGTATCTGATGGTGTAATCGCACCTGGCTTTACAGAAGAAGCATTAGAAATTCTGCGTCAGAAGAAAAAGGGAAACTACAATGTTGTTCAGATTGATCCTGACTATGTTCCAGAAGAAATTGAACATAAGCAGGTATTCGGTATTACATTTGAACAGGGTAGAAACAATATCAAGATTGATGAATCTTTATTAACAAATATCATCAGTGAAAACAAGAATCTTACTGAAAATGCAAAAAGAGATTTGATGATTGCTTTGATTGCATTGAAGTATACACAGTCTAACTCTGTTGCTTATGCAAAGGATGGTCAGTGCATTGGTATTGGTGCTGGTCAGCAAAGCCGTGTGCATTGTGTTAGACTTGCGGGTAATAAGGCTGATAACTGGTGGCTGAGACAGAATCCAAAGGTATTGGCATTGCCATTTAAGCAAGGTATTCGCAGAGCTGATCGTGATAATACAATTGATGTATATATCTCTGATGAATATGAAGATGTACTAAGAGATGGTACATGGGAAAACTTCTTTGAAACAAAGCCTGAAGTATTAACGAAGGAAGAAAAGAAGGAATGGTTAAGCAAGATGAGTGGTGTTTCTTTAGCATCTGATGCTTTCTTCCCATTTGGAGATAATATTGAAAGAGCGCATAAGAGTGGTGTTGAATTCATTGTTGAACCAGGTGGTTCTATCCGTGATGACAATGTCATTGATACATGTAACAGATACAATATGACACTTGTATTTAATGGTGTTAGATTATTCCATCATTAATAAAGAAGGTATAGAACAATGAAATTATTAGTTGTTGGATCTGGTGGAAGAGAACACGCAGTGATCCGTAAATTAAAAGAAAATAAAGAAATTGAAAAAATCTATTGTGCTCCAGGGAATGGTGGTATCAGTGCAGATGCTGAATGTGTTGATATCAAAGCAACAGATAAAGAAAACATGGTGAAGTTTGCGAAAGAAAATGCCATTGATTTCTGTGTTGTTACGCCAGATGATCCTCTAGCATTAGGTATGGTTGATGTGATGGAAGAAGCAGGAATTCCTTGCTTTGGTCCGAAAGCAAATGCAGCAATCATTGAAGCAAGTAAAGCTTTCTCTAAGGATCTGATGAAAAAGTATGGAATTCCTACTGCGGATTATGAAACGTTTGACAATGAGAAAGAAGCTTTACATTACATTGAAGAAAAGAATACATTTCCAATTGTTATCAAGGCAGATGGCCTTGCACTTGGCAAAGGTGTATTGATTTGTGAAACATTGGATGATGCAAAAGCAGCTTTACGTGAAATGATGGTTGATCATGTATTTGGCTTGAGTGGAAATAAAGTTGTTGTAGAAGAATTCATGACAGGAAAAGAAGTATCTGTTCTTGCATTTACGGATGGTAATGTTGTGAAGCCTATGATTTCTTCTATGGATCATAAGCGTGCATATGATAATGATGAAGGTCTCAATACTGGCGGTATGGGCACAATTGCACCTTCTCCTTATTACACAAAAGAAATTGCGGAAACATGTATGGAAACAATTTTCCTTCCAACTGTGAAAGCAATGAATGCTGAAGGCAGAACATTCAAAGGATGCTTATACTTTGGATTAATGCTGACACCAAAGGGACCACGTGTTGTGGAATATAACTGTCGATTTGGGGATCCAGAAACACAGGTCGTATTACCTTTGTTGAATTCTGATTTATTTACAATCATGAAAGCTTGTCACGATGGAACATTGAAAGATGTTGATGTTGTGTGGAGTGATGAAGCTTGTGCATGTGTCGTAGAAGCTAGTGGTGGATATCCTGTGAAATATGAAAAGGGATTTGAAATCCATGGCTTAGATGAAAATGGTCAGCATGATGGTGTGATCGTATATCATGCGGGTACAAAGAAAGAAAACGGTAAATTCTATACAAATGGTGGAAGAGTACTTGGCATTACTGCTAAGGGCGCTACCTTGCAAGATGCATTGGATCAGGCATATGCAGCTGTAAAGGAAATTGGCTTTGAGAAGATGCATTATCGTACTGATATTGGAAAAAAATAGGAGAAAGTAAATGAGCGTATATCGTTGCTTTGTGGAAAAGAAAAAGCCATTCGCTACAGAAGCAAATGGTGTGAAGAGTGATCTGAAGATTGCTTTGTTGAATGATGATGTAAAAAGTGTAAGAGTCATCAATCGCTATGATCTTGAAAATATTGATGAAGAAGATTTCAAAATGGCAGAAAGAACAATTCTTTCTGAGCCACAGGTAGATACACTTTATGAAGAAGCACCTGTTGCGGAAGATGATGAATGGGTACTTGCTGTTGAATACCTTCCTGGTCAGTTTGATCAAAGAGCAGACTCTGCTTCTCAATGTATTCAGCTTGCTACAATGAAGGAAAAGCCTGAAGTTCGCAGTGCACGTTTGTACTACATCAAGGGTAATCTTACAGAAGAAGATAAGGAAAAGATCAAAAAGACTTTGATCAACCCAGTAGAAGCAAGAGAAGCTTCTTTAGAAAAGCCTGAAACAATTCATCAGAATTATGAAAAGCCAGCTTTACCTGAAATCTTAGATGGTTTTATTGATTTGGATGAAGCAGGATTGGAAGCATTTAGAAGTGAAAATGGCTTGGCTATGGATCTTGCAGATATCAAGTTTTTGCAGGATTACTTCAAGAATGAAGAAAAGAGAGATCCAAGAATCACTGAAATTAAAGTGATTGATACATACTGGTCTGATCATTGCCGTCATACAACATTCAATACAATTATCAACAATGTTGATATCAAGGATGAAAATATTAAGAAAGCATATGATGCTTATCTTGATTTGCGTAAAGAAGTTTACGCAGGAAAAACGGAAAAGCCACTTTCTTTGTGGGATCTTGCAACAATTGGCGTCAAGGCTCTTAAGAAAGATGGAAAGCTGAAAGATCTTGATGAATCTGAAGAAATCAATGCCTGTTCTGTAAGAATCAAGGTTGATGTTGATGGTGAAGATCAGGATTGGCTGTTGATGTTCAAGAATGAAACACATAACCATCCTACTGAAATTGAACCATTTGGTGGTGCAGCTACATGTCTAGGTGGTGCAATTCGTGACCCTCTGTCTGGTAGAAGTTATGTTTATCAGGCAATGCGTGTAACGGGTGCTGCAGATCCATTACTTCCAATTGAAGATACATTAGAAGGAAAGCTTCCTCAGCGTAAGATCGTCACAACAGCTGCTGCTGGTTATTCGTCCTATGGTAACCAGATTGGTTTGGCAACAGGTCATGTGACTGAAATCTATCATCCTGGATATGTTGCTAAGAGAATGGAAGTTGGTGGTGTCATTGCGGCAGCACCAAGTGAAAATGTTGTTCGTGAAAGACCAGAAGCTGGAGATGTTGTTATCTTATTAGGTGGAAAGACTGGTAGAGATGGATGTGGAGGCGCTACAGGTTCTTCGAAATCTCATAACGTTGATTCCCTTGCGAAAGATGGTGCTGAAGTTCAGAAGGGTAATGCTCCTGAAGAAAGAAAACTGCAGAGATTGTTTAGAAACCCTGAAGCTACTAAGCTGATCAAGAGATGTAATGACTTTGGTGCAGGTGGTGTATCTGTTGCGATTGGTGAACTTGCCGATGGATTACATATTGATTTAAATAAGGTTCCTAAGAAGTATGAAGGTCTTGATGGAACAGAACTTGCTATTTCTGAATCACAGGAAAGAATGGCAGTTGTTGTTAGAAAAGAAGATGCAGATCATTTCCAGAAGCTTGCGAGTGATGAAAACCTGGAATCTACTGTTGTTGCAGAGGTAACAGAAGAAGCTCGTATGATCATGTATCTTGATGGTGTTGATATTGTTAACATTTCTAGAGAATTCTTGAATACAAATGGTGCAAAGCGTTATACAGATGTTGAAGTTGAAGATCATGGCAAGAAACAGATCGTTATGGAAACAAAGCCATTTGCAGAAAGAATGGAAGCATTGGCATCTGACTTGAATGTTTGTTCCCAGAAGGGTCTTGTGGAAAGATTTGACTCTACAATTGGTGCAGGTACAGTCTTAATGCCATTTGGTGGAAAGACACAGTTAACACCAGCACAGGCAATGTGTGCAAAGATTCCAGTATTGAATGCAGAAACAGATACTGCTTCTTTGATGGCTTGGGGATTTGATCCATATGAAATGAGTGAAAATCCATTTACAGGCGCACAGGAATCAGTCATTTCTTCCATTGCCAAGATTGTAGCTGCAGGTGGTTCTTATCATCATGCATGGATGTCTTTCCAGGAATATTTTGGTCATATGTATACAGATCCTAAGCGTTGGGGTCAGCCATTCTCTGCTTTACTTGGTGCATTAAAAGCACAGCAGGAATTAGAAATTGGTGCAATCGGTGGTAAGGATTCTATGTCTGGAACATTTGAAGATATCGATGTTCCACCTACATTAGTTGCATTCTCTGTTTCTACATGTAAGGCTAGTGAAGCCGTATCTGATGAATGGAAGGGTGCTGGACATAATGTTTATGTATTGAAACCTTCTTATGATGCATATGGCAATCCAGACTGGGAAAGTGTTAGAAATACATTTGATGCAATGGAATCTATCATTAAAGATAAGAAGGCATTATCTGTATGGACATTGGAAAATGGCGGACTTGCGGAAGGTATTCTCAAGTGTGCATTAGGTAACAAGATTGGTTTTGAATTAGATCCTTCTTTTGCGGTAGATGATCTATTTGATAAATGCTATGGTGCATTCATGGTAGAAGTAGATGGAACTTTAGAAGAAGGTACATTACTTGGTAGAACAATTGATGCATACAAGATTGTATCCAATGAAGGTGAAGTAGATCTAGATGCATTACAGAAGACATATGAAGCTAAGCTTCAGCCTGTATTCCCATATACAGATGTCAATCCAAAGCAGGAAATTCAGCCAATCAACTATGAAGCTAGTGAAACATTACATGCTAGCTATACAGTAGAAAAACCACATGTATTAATTCCAGTATTCCCAGGGACAAACTGTGAATGGGATACAGCACATGCTTTTGAAAGAGCAGGTGCTGAATGTGAAATCTTTGTTATCAAGAATCTGACAAGTGCAGATATTGAAGCAAGTGCAAATGCATTCGCTGAAAAGATCCGTGAATCACAGATCATTGCAATCCCTGGTGGATTCTCTGGTGGTGATGAACCTGAAGGTTCAGCAAAATTCATTACAGCGTTCTTTAGAAACCCTAAGGTAAAAGAAGCTGTAACGGATTTACTTGATAACCGTGAAGGTTTGATGTGTGGTATCTGTAATGGTTTCCAGGCTTTGATCAAGTTGGGTCTTGTTCCTTATGGTAAGATCATTGATACAGATGAAAACTGCCCTACATTGACATTCAATACAATTGGCAGACACCAGTCTATGCTTGTTAGAACTAGAATTGCTTCTAACAAGTCTCCTTGGTTGAAACATACAAAGCCAGGAGAAATTCATACAGTTGCAATTTCTCATGGTGAAGGCAGATTTGTTGCAAATGATGATGTATTGCAGCAACTCATCGAAAATGGTCAGGTAGCTACACAGTACGTTGATCTAGATGGCAATCCAACAAGTGATGTAAGATTCAACCCTAACAATTCTTATTTAGCAATTGAAGGTATTACATCACCAGATGGAAGAGTATTTGGCAAGATGGGTCACTCTGAAAGAAGTGGTGACAACATGTATGTCAATATTCCAGATAAGAATCTTGAAAACGAAATCTTCAAGAGTGCTGTTGAGTACTTTAAATAATTGATGAATGAAAAGACACAGGTTTGTAAAAGAACCTGTGTTTTTTTGAGTGTGGATCATTCTTTGTGCTCTTAAAATGTTAGCTAACATAGCGAAAAAATAAATGTTAGACTAACGAATACACATGTTTGGTTTTATAATTTTCTTTTAATAAAACCGTGAAACGGCAGGAGGTATAAAAGATGAATTTATTAAGTGCGAGACTCGTTGGATATGGTGTATTACTTGGAACAGTTGGAGTAAAAATTTTAACAAGTGATGATGCAAAAAAGGTATACACACATTGCACAGCTGCTGCTATGAGAGGTGTTGATGAAGTGGCAAGAGTGTATACAGCTTTAAAAGAAAACTGTGAAGATATTGGTGTTGATGCAAAAGAAATCAATGAAAAAAGAGCACAGGCAAAAGAAGCAAAAATGATTGCTGATGCGAAAGCATTTCTTGAATCTTGTGAAGAGAAAGATGCGTAATCTATGAAGTGTCAGATTCTACATGAATCAAAGGGACGCATGCGTGTACACATGCTTCAGTATCGAATGACACTGAAGCAGGCGGATATTCTGGAATACTATCTAAAGAAACAGAATGGTATAAAAGATGTTAAGGTCAATGATAGAACATCCGATGCGATTATTCTGTTTGATACGGATAGACAAGACATTATTTCTCTGCTTTCTTCTTTTCATTATGAAGAGAATATCGATGTTGTTCCTGAACATACTGGACGTGAACTTGCAAGAGAATATGAAGATAAAGTGATTTATCATACGTTAAGACGTGCAGTAACAAGAGTGTTTTTCCCTCTTCCACTAAGAAGTGCAATTTCTTTTATGAAGAGCTGGAAATTTATTGTGCCTGGCGTACAGGCGCTTCTTGCGGGAAATATTGAAGTGAGTGTATTAGATGCAACAACGATTGTAATTAGTATGCTTCGTGGCGACTTTGATACTGCTGGCGACTTGATGTTCTTGCTTGGGCTTTCAGAAATATTAGAAGAATGGACACACAAGAAGAGTGTTGATGATCTTGCACGCAGTATGTCGTTGAATGTGGAGAAAGCATGGAAAGTACTAGATGATGGTGCTGCGTTACTCATTCCTGTAAACGAATTTAAAAAAGGTGATCGCTTCATTGTTCGTACAAGTAATATGATTCCGTTGGATGGTGTTGTTGTGGAAGGAAATGCGGAAGTGAACCAGGCTTCTATGACGGGAGAGTCTTTACCTGTGAATAAGGATGCTGGTAAACCCGTCTTTGCGGGTACAGTTGTGGAAGATGGTGAGTGTATTGTTGAAGTGACTTCTATCAGTGGCAGTGGCAGATATGATCGTATTGTCAATATGATTGAAGAATCTGAAAAAATGAAGTCGGATTTTGAAAATCGATCTACTGAATTGGCAGATCGCCTTGTTCCTTATTCTCTAATAGGTACAGCATTCACTTACGCACTTACTAGAAACACGAATAAAGCTCTTTCTGTTTTGATGGTTGATTTCTCATGTGCGTTGAAACTGTCGATTCCAATTGCGGTATTATCTGCGATGAGACAGGCTTCTAACATGGGAATTGTGATCAAAGGTGGAAAGTATATGGAACTGGTAAGCCAGGCAGATACTGTAGTCTTTGATAAGACAGGTACTTTAACTGTTTCTTCACCAAAAGTGAAAGATATTGTTACCTTTGAAGGAAATGACAAGAAGGAAATGCTGAAGCTTGCCGCGTGTCTTGAAGAACATTATCCACATTCCATTGCAAATGCAGTTGTTAAGGCTGCTGCAGAGCAAGGTCTTGTGCATGAAGAAAAACATTCAAAAGTGGAATATGTTGTTGCACATGGAATTGTTTCTTCTATCAATGGAAAAAAGGTTCTGATTGGCTCACATCATTTCTTGTTTGATGATGAAAAGTGCATTATCCCAGAAGGTGAAGAAGAAAAGTTCAACAATATTCCAGATGAATACTCACATTTATACATGGCAATTGGAAATCGACTGGTTGCGGTAATTCTTATTGAAGATCCAATTCGAAAAGAAAGTGGACAACTGATTCATTCTTTACATGAGAGTGGTTTACATAATCTTGTGATGATGACGGGAGACTCTGAAAGAACCGCAAAGGCTGTTGCGTCAAAAGTAGGAATGGATGCATATTATTCTGAAGTATTGCCAGAAGATAAAGCAACATTTGTACGCAAAGAAAAGAGCAAAGGAAATACAGTCATTATGATTGGTGATGGCATTAATGATGCGCTTGCCTTGAGTGAAGCAGATGTTGCGGTTGCGATATCAAATGGTGCTGAAATCACACGTGAGATTGCAGATATTACTGTACCAGCAGACGATATCACAAAAATTGCTGTCTTAAGAAATTTGAGTACAAAGCTGGAAAATAGAATTGAAGGAAATTATCATAAGATCATGACAATCAATTCAACATTGATTGCTTTAGGAATTCTTGGTATATTGCCACCATCTTCTACAGCATATCTACATAATTTATCGACACTTGCATTAAGTGTTTACTCAATGAGTGATATAAAGATGTAAAGAAAAAGTGAACCTTTATTATTTGGTTCACTTTTTGCATGCTTATCTTTTTTCACCAATCCACTTTAATTCGTATTCACCCGTGACTTCCAGTGTTCCGCCATTTGACAAGTCAATCGAATCTTCTGTTTCATAGTAGTCTGTGATTCTTCCAAGAGAATCTTTGACATGCAAGCCTGCATCTTTTAATGCCTTGACTTGGTAAATGCCAGGGCGTAAAGAGCGAGGAATGTCATAGACACCAGGTGTAATTCTTAATTCGTTATCATTCTTGATATAAATCAAATGTTCATCTTTATGATTCTTTGCGGCATTCACTTTCTGATAGAATCTTTCTCTAATAAAGAACATTTCAGCATTTTCTACTGCGTAAGTGAATGTTTTTGTTGGTGTGACAACTCTGATTTTGTCTGTATCATTTGTATTTCTAACAACATATCCTAATCTATGACAGTTGATGATATGTTCAGACATGAAATAAACCGCTGCTTCTGTTTCATATAACATACCTTCAATTTTCATGGATTCTTTTTTGCTGACGGCATCTGGAATATTATTGATAGTAGATTTTCTGACTTCAACAATACTTCTAGGAGAATATTCATTTGGAATACTGCTTGGAGATACGCGAAGATTTGCACGAATGGCATTGATACAATGTTCTCCTTCATGTAATAAGATCTTAGGTAAAGGATATAAACGTGCAATGACATCTTCTGGCTTATTTGTTTCCAAGTATGTATCCATGATCATATCTTTCATATGTGGCTGTGCAGTGACAATACGCTGAAAGATATCATATTTCACAGGAAGACCATGTTCACTGATGATTTGTTTGCAGTTTTTACAAATATAGTGTCCATCTGATAATTTTTCTGGACGGTTAAATAATCCTCCCATTTCGGATAAACAAAAATCACATACTTTTTTTGCCATAAAAAATCTCCTTGCTTTAGCTATTATAGCATGAAAAGGAAAATGGAATAATCCAGCTTATCTTATTAATATACATTCTAGAGTAGCGGACTTGGAAATATTGAAGGAAACAGATAGAAAATACTATGATTGTTATGCAGAAATCGAATATTTGGCACACTCGGATGTGTGGACAAACTTTTTTTGCAAAAAAGTATTGACAGATATATGGTAACAACTGTAATATATACGAGCTTAGCGAAAATTGGCTTTACTTTGGTAGAGCCAAAAAATAAGGTTAAGAATGACGCACACGGTTGTGTGTGCATAAGCGAAAGGAGAAAGAAAATGCCAACAATAAACCAGTTAGTACGTAAAGGCCGTACTGATAAAGTTTACAAGTCAAAGTCCCCTGCATTAAACAGAGGATTCAACAGTTTGAAGAAGAAACCTACAAACTTGAGCAGCCCACAGAAGAGAGGTGTCTGCACTCGTGTAGGTACAATGACTCCTAAGAAGCCAAACTCTGCATTAAGAAAGTATGCCCGTGTTAGACTTTCCAACGGTATGGAAGTTACAGCATATATTCCAGGTGTAGGACATAACTTACAGGAACACTCTGTAGTTATGATCAGAGGTGGCCGTGTTAAGGATCTACCAGGTGTTCGTTACCACATCATCAGAGGTACATTAGATTGTGCTGGTGTTAACGAAAGAAATCAGTCCCGTTCATTATACGGTGCTAAGAAACCTAAGAAGAAGTAAGAGATAGAGAGGAGATATTAATATGCCAAGAAAAGGTTATGTAGCAAAGCGTGACGTATTACCAGATCCAATCTATAACTCAAAGTTAGTTACAAAGTTAATTAACAAGATCATGATCGATGGTAAGCGTGGAACAGCACAGACAATTTTGTATGATGCATTCGCTTCAATTGAAAAGAAAACAGGCGAGAACCCTATGGAAGTATTCGAAAAGGCTCTCGGAAACGTTATGCCTCAATTAGAGTTGAAGGTTAGACGTGTAGGTGGTGCAAACTACCAGGTACCAGTAGAAGTATCTGCTGAAAGAAAATTAACATTGGGTCTCAGATGGATCGTTAACTACTCAAGACTCCGTCATGAGAACACAATGGAAGAAAGACTTGCTAACGAAATTATGGACGCTGCTAATGGAACAGGTGCTTCCGTTAAGAAGAGAGAAGATGTTCATAAGATGGCTGAAGCAAACAAGGCGTTTGCTCACTTCCGTTGGTAATTAGAGAAAGGAGCTAAAAATGCCAAGAGAGTTCCCATTAAACAAGATTCGTAATATCGGAATCATGGCTCACATTGATGCTGGTAAGACAACAACAACTGAACGTATCCTTTATTACACAGGTAAGATTTACAAGATCGGTGAGACTCACGATGGCGCTTCCCAGATGGACTGGATGGCTCAGGAACAGGAACGTGGTATCACAATCACTTCTGCAGCTACAACATGCCACTGGAAAGATTGTCAGATCAACATTATCGATACACCGGGTCACGTAGACTTCACAGCTGAAGTTGAAAGATCTTTACGTGTACTTGATGGTGCTGTAACAGTCCTTGACTCAAAGGCTGGTGTTGAACCACAGACAGAAACTGTTTGGAGACAGGCTTCTGAATATAAAGTTCCACGTATCGTTTTCTCTAACAAGATGGACGCTACTGGTGCTGACTTCGATATGAGTGTTAACTCTATCGGTGATCGCTTAGGTGCTAAGGCAGCTGCTATCCAGATGCCTATCGGTGCTGAAGCAAGTTTCCGTGGAATCATTGACTTAGTTACAATGAAACAGGAAATGTATACAAATGACTTGGGTACAGATATTCAGGTCGGCGAAATTGATGAACAGTTCAAGGAAGAAGCTGAAATGAAGCATGCTGAATTACTTGAAGCTATCGCTGACTATGATGAAGATCTCATGATGAAGGTTCTTGAAGGTGAAGAACCAACTGTTGAAGAAATCAAGGCTGCTATCCGTAAGGGTGTTATGACTTCTGAATTCTTCCCAGTTCTTTGTGGATCTGCATATAAGAACAAGGGTGTTCAGATGTTATTAGACGCTGTTGTAGATTACCTGCCAGCTCCTACTGATATCGAAGCTATCCAGGGTCATTTACTTGATGGTGAAGAAGCAGTTCGTAAGCCAAGTGATGATGAACCATTCTCAGCTCTTGCATTCAAAATTGCAACTGACCCATTCGTAGGAAGATTAACATACTTCAGAGTTTACTCTGGACATGCTACTGCAGGCTCTTATGTATTAAATGCTACAAAGGGCAAGAGAGAAAGACTTGGACGTCTTGTAAGAATGCACGCTAACCACCGTGCTGATATCGAAGAAGTTTATACTGGTGATATCGCAGGTGCTGTTGGTCTTAAGTTCACAACAACATCCGATACACTCTGTGCTGAAGATGCACCAATTGAATTGATGCAGATGGTATTCCCAGAACCAGTTATCCAGATGTCTGTTGAACCAAAGACAAAGGCTGACTCTCAGAAGATGGACTCTGCTTTACAGAAGTTAGCAGAAGAAGATCCAACTTTCAAAGCTTATACAGATGAAGAAACTGGCCAGACAATCATTGCCGGTGTCGGTGAACTTCAATTAGATATCATTCTCGACCGTATGAGAAGAGAATTCAAGGTTGAAGCTACAGCAGGTGCTCCTCAGGTAGCTTACCGTGAAACAATCAAGTCCGAAGCTGAAGTACAAGGTAAGTTTGTAAGACAGTCCGGTGGTCACGGTCAGTATGGTGATGTTTGGATTAGATTTAAGCCAAACCCAGGCAAGGGATTCGAATTCGAAGATCAGACTGTTGGTGGATCAATTCCTAAGGAATTCATCAAGCCTACACAGGCAGGTCTTGAAGAAGCTCTTCCAAATGGTCTTGTAGCTGGATTCCCAGTTGTTGATATTCGTGCTGAACTATTTGATGGTTCTTACCATGATGTCGACTCCTCTGAACAGGCATATAAGATTGCTGCATCCTTAGCTCTTAAGGAAGCTGCTAAGAAATGTAACCCAACAATTCTAGAACCTATCATGGCTGTAGATATTACTGCTCCATCTGAATACTTAGGTGCAGTTATGGGTGACGTAACTAAAAGACGTGGACAGATCCGTGAACAGGAAGAAACAGGTAATGCAATCAAGGTTAAGGCATTCGTACCATTAGCTGAAATGTTCGGTTACGTTACAGATCTTCGTGGATTTACACAGGGTCGTGGTATCTTCTCAATGCAGATGGACCACTATGAAGAAGTTCCTAAGAATATTGCTAAGGAAATTATCGAAGCTCACGCTTCTAAGTAATATTCTGTTTGGAATAAAAAATGTTGTAATTTAGTTTGCCATCATATAAAATGATGGCAGACTGAATAAGTTAAAAAGTAAAAAAACTGGAGGAAAAAAACCAATATGGCAAAGGAAAAATTCGACCGTAGCTTAGAGCATGTTAACGTTGGTACTATCGGACACGTTGACCACGGTAAAACAACTCTTACAGCTGCAATCACAAAGTATCTTGCTGATCACCCAGAAGATGGTAAGGCTGCTTTCGAAGCATACGACCAGATCGATGGTGCACCAGAAGAAAAAGAACGTGGTATTACTATCAACACAGCTCACGTTGAATACCAGACATTAAAGAGACACTATGCTCACGTAGACTGCCCAGGCCACGCTGACTATGTTAAGAACATGATCACTGGTGCTGCTCAGATGGATGGTGCTATCCTCGTAGTAGCTGCTACTGATGGACCAATGCCTCAGACACGTGAACACATCTTACTTGCTCGTCAGGTAGGTGTTCCAGCTATCGTTGTATTCTTAAACAAGTGCGACATGGTTGACGATGAAGAATTGATCGACCTTGTTGAAATGGAAGTTCGTGAACTTCTTTCTGAGTATGGATTCGATGGAGACAACTGTCCTGTAATCCGTGGTTCTGCTTTCCAGGCTCTTCAGGGAGATCCAAAGTGGACACCAGCTATCAAGGAATTATTAGATGCTGTTGACGCTTATATTCCAACACCAACTCATGACAACGACAAGCCATTCTTAATGGCAGTTGAAGACGTATTCACAATCACAGGTCGTGGTACTGTTGCTACAGGACGTGTAGAACGTGGTGAATTACACTTAAACGATGAAGTTGAAATCGTTGGTATCAAGGACACTTCTAAGACTGTTGTTACAGGTATCGAAATGTTCCGTAAGACTCTTGACTATGCTCAGGCTGGTGACAACATCGGTGCATTGCTCCGTGGTGTTAACCGTGATCAGATCGAACGTGGACAGGTTCTTGCTAAGCCAGGATCCGTTACACCTCATACAAAGTTCAAGGCTCAGGTTTACGTATTAACTAAGGAAGAAGGCGGACGTCATACACCATTCGTTTCTAACTACCGTCCACAGTTCTACTTCAGAACAACAGACGTTACTGGTGTAATCACTCTTCCAGAAGGTACAGAACTCTGCATGCCTGGTGATAACGTAGTTATGGAAGTTGAACTTCTTGCTCCTATCGCTATCGAAAACGGTACAAAGTTCTCTATCCGTGAAGGTGGTAGAACAGTAGGTTCCGGTTCTATTACAGAAATCGAAGCTTAATTTAAATCTTATTGTTACGTGAGAGATATCCATTCGGGTATCTCTTTTTTTACGTCTGTAGTAATATAAATATATGATTCAAGGAATTATATTTGATTACGATGGTGTTTTAACTAAGAGATATGTTTCTGCATATCACATGTACCAATGGATCATTTGTTCTATTACAAATAAAGAAAAATCAGATTTAGATGTTGAAGAAATGGTTCAAACATGCTTGATCTGGGATGAGTTTGGTCATAGTGATAAAAAATATGTATTTGATAAAATGAAAGAACATTGGTTTCATGACTTAGATGTTTCTTACTGGAGAACATACTGGTATGAACATTTTGATGCATTTCAGATTGTATCGGATGATGCGTTTGATGTGTTGAATCAATTACATAAGCATTATAAACTTGCAATTTTATCAAATGGTTTTTCTCACTCTCAACACAAAAAGATTTCTTCGTTAAAACTAGAAACGTATTTTGATGAAGTTATTGTTTCAGGTGATTATGAAATTCAAAAGCCAGATACTAGAATTTTTCAAATAGCGTGTGATAAATTAAAGCTAGATCCAAGTGAAGTTGCAATGGTTGGTGATACATTCTTTACAGATTTATCTGGTGCAATGCGTATTGGAATGCAGCCTGTATGGTATTGTCATGAAAGAAGACCAATTTCTGATTTTTATGTTCCGGTAGTAAAAGATTTTAAGGAACTAGAACAGTATTTCTTAGGAAATGAAATGTATGCACAATAGAATAAAATATTTTGCAGCATGCGTATTAACATGTTTACTATATGGATGTTTTCCGCAACCATTAAATAATCCTGCTAATAATAAGATAGGAAATATATCAATCAGTGAAAGTGCTGAATCAGATCAGAAAGATGAAGTTGCAATGTATATACATCTATATGATCATCTCCCTTCTAACTACATGACGAAAAAAGAAGCTAGAAAACATGGATGGGAAGCTGGTGCATTATCTAAATTATTACCTGGGAAAAGTATCGGTGGTGATAAATATGGAAACTATGAAGAAACTTTACCAGTAGAGGATACGTATTATGAATGCGATATTGATACACAAGGTAAAACATCTAGAGGAAAGAAGAGAATCGTTTATTCAGAGGATGGAGATATCTGGTATACAGATGATCATTATGAGACTTTTGAACAGTTATATGAAGGTGAATAAGTTTAGATTGGACTGGTAATAAATGAGTATGGCAAAGATAACAATTGATGATATCGCTAAAAAAGTGAAAGTAAGTAAAAGCACAGTTTCTCGTTATTTAAATGGTGGAAGTGAAGTATTTACATGTCGATTTTATGGAATGGAAGAAGCGTTCTTGTTTGAAGGCAAAGCTGAAGGAACAATGAATCTTTATCAAATGCATGGCTTTTCTATGAAAGATACAGAAGAAAAAGATTGTGCGTAATTGGAGAAGCTTTGATTGATTTTGTGCCTGATGTAAATGGATGTGCTTTAAAATATGTACCTTCATTCCATAGAGTGGCAGGTGGGGCACCAGCAAATGTTGCGGGTACGATTAGTAAACTTGGTCTTCTATCAAAAGTATTAAAGAAACTTGGAGAAGATACTTTTGGAGATTATATGATTGAAACGTTAGAAAAAAGTGGTATTGATACTTCTAGCATCTTGCGAGATCGTAACTATGAAACTTCATTGGCATTTGTATCTTTGAAGGAAGATGGAAATCGAGATTTTGCATTCTATAGAAAGAATAGTGCAGATCTGCATCTGACAGAAGATGAAATTCCTGATAATATTCTTGATGATTGTGGAATGATCCATTTCTGCAGTGCTGATCTAGTGGAATCTAGTATGAAGCAGGCACATCACAAATTGATTACGATGGCGAAAGAGAAGGGGCTGCTAATTAGTTTTGATCCGAACTTAAGACTTTCATAGTGGGAAAGTGAAGAATGTTTAAGAAAAACAGTGAATGCATTTTTACCGCTTGCAGATATTGTTAAAATTTCTGATGAAGAACTGGAATTCATTACAGGAAAAACAAATATTGAAGAAGCATTGCCATCTCTTTTGCAAGAAAATACAAAATGTGTTGTGTATACACAATGGGGAAAGATGGTGCTGCAGTGTATATAAAAAATCTAAAAGCAGTATCCCACGGATATTGCGTAGATGTTGTGGATACGACAGGTGCAGGAGATTCTTTTATTGGAGCGTTTGAATATCAATTGTTAAGAGATGGTGTAGAAGATATTGAAGCAGTATCAAAAGAAACATTTGAAGAATATTTGGAATTTGCGAATGCTTGTGCTGCATATACCACAACAAAGGCTGGTGCGCTTTTGTCCATGGCTACTGCAAGCAAAATGGAAAAATGGCTGGGTAAAATCCGATAAATATTAAATCATGTACAAATGTGTACGTGATTTTTCTCTGCTGATAGAAAAATCGGTTAGAAACATATAGAATAGATGCGGTGATAATATGAATAGTGAATACGATAAGACAATCCATCTCAATGGATATGAGATAGAAAACAAAGAAAAAGCAATTCCATATTTAAAAACGGAATTTGATTTACCTTCTTATACAGGAAACTCCCTGGATGCAATTGCAGATAGCTTGCCAGAAGTGAAAGATCGAGTAGAAATTTTATTAACAAAAAAGAATATTACATATATTTGTGACCACTCATATGCATTTAAAGTGTTGATGATGCTTGGAAATGTGGTGAATGAGAATCCAAATTTGTATATTTTCTTTAGAGAGTGAGAAAAAACTCTCTTTTTTTATGAGCTATATAGAAATTCAGTGTAAAACATATATATGAAGGCATATATATGCTTAAAATAAGAAATTTGAGCCAAAATTAATGGCACACTGATAGCGGTTGTTATGGTGTATTCTTTTTTGGAGTACCTAATAGGATATGAAATTCATGTATAAAAATAAGAACATAGGTATAGAAAATAGCATAAATAAGCCAAATACTATAAAAGTGGCACGCTGAAAACCGTGGACATGAGAAAAAATATTAAAAATATTTAAAAAAATGCTTGCATTGGATAAATGATAGTAGTAATATAGTTGAGCACTCGCGTAGAAGTGGGAAGTTGCCGGCACGCTAAAATGCGTTGTCACGATAGCGTGATAACCGGGGAACTCACACGGAGCGATCCCTAAGGGGAGTGAATATAAGGAGGAAAAATTCATGGCAAAGAACTCTGTAAGAATTCGTTTGAAGGCTTACGAGAACAGAAGCTTAGATGCAGCTAGCGAAAAGATCGTTAAAACTGCAACAAGCCACGGCGCAAAGAAAATCGTCGGTCCTGTTCCGCTGCCTACTGAACGTGAGGTTGTTACAATCTTACGTGCAGTTCACAAGTATAAGGACTCTCGTGAACAGTTCGAGATCCGTACACACAAGAGACTGATTGAGATCATCGGCCCAAGTGCAGAAACAATTGATGCATTATCAAGACTTGATCTGCCTTCTGGAGTTGATATCGAAATCAAACTTTAAGAAAGGAATCGGGTGAAATTAAATGAAAGGTATTTTAGGACGTAAGCTTGGTATGACTCAAGTCTTCACGATCGAAGGAACACTGATTCCTGTTACTGTCGTTGAAGTTAAGCCAAACGTCGTACTTCAAAAGAAGACAAAGGATGTTGATGGCTACGAAGCAGTTCAGCTCGGTTACGAAGACGTTAAGGAACAACGTTCAAACAAGCCAGCAATTGGACATGCTAAGAAGGCTAACACAGCACCTAAGAAGTTCATCAAGGAATTCAACTATGATGAAATGCTCAACCTCGAAGTTGGAGCTGAAGTAAAAGCAGACATCTTCAAGGCTGGCGATATCGTTGATGTTCAGGGTACTTCTAAGGGACATGGTTACAACGGTACAATCGTTCGTAACAATGCTCACCAGGGACCTAAGACACACGGTGGTTCCAAGAACATCAGACACCAAGGTTCATTAGCAACTAACGGACGTAACAACGGTGTAGTTAACAAGGGTACAGCAATGCCTGGTCAGTATGGTGGATACACAACAACTAACCAGAACCTCGAAGTAATCAAGGTTGATGCTGAAGAAGGATACATCCTTGTTAAGGGTAATGTTCCAGGACCAAAGAGAGGTCTTGTAACAATCCATACAACAGTTAAGCCTAAGAAGGAAGTAACAGCTGTTGAACTCATCTCTTATGAAAGTGCTTCTGTTGAAGAAGAACTTGAAAAGGTTGAAGAAACAATCAATGAAGAATTAGCAACAGAAACAGTTGCTGAAGGAAAGTGAGGATAAAGCATGGCACAGATTGATGTATTTAATCAGGAAGCAAAGTCTGTAAAGCAGATGGAACTCGCTGATGCGGTCTTCGCTGTAGAACCAAACCAGCAGGCAATCTATGATGCGATTCTTGCTTACCAGGCAGGATTAAGACAAGGTACTCATAGCACTCTAACAAGAAGCTTCGTATCTGGTACAGGTAAGAAGCCATTCCGTCAGAAGGGTACTGGTAGAGCTCGTCAGGGTTCCACAAGAGCAACTCAGTGGAGAGGCGGCGCAATCGCATTTGGACCACATCCAAGAAAGTACAACTTAAAGACAAACCGTAAGGTTAGAAGATTAGCACTTCGTTCTGCATTAAGCGAAAAGGTTGCTGAAGCTAACTTAACAGTATTAGAAAATCTCAACTTTGATGAGATTAAGACAAAGAAGGCTGTAGCATTACTTGCTGCATTCGGATTCGAAAGAAAGACATTATTCGTTGCTGATGCATCTGAAGACTTCGACAACGCTTACCTTTCTATGAGAAACGTTCCAAATGCAACTGTAGTAACAGTTTCCAGCTTGAATGTCTATGACATTGTGAATGCTGACAAGATCGTGTTCACAGAAGCTGCTGCTGCTAAAGCAGGGGAGGTGTTCGCATGAGCGCACGCGATATTATCGTAAGACCAATTATCACAGAAAAGACAAGCGTTGCTTCTGCTGATAACAATACAGTAACATTCGAAGTAGCAAAAAATGCTAATAAGACAGCTATTGCTCAGGCAATCGTTGAAATCTATCATGTTAAACCTGTATCTGTAAACACAGTTAACGTTCATCCAAAGAAGAGAAGAGTTGGACGTTATGAAGGTATGACAAGAGCTTATAAGAAGGCTTATGTCAAGTTCGCTGAAAATGATTCAATCAACATCTTCGGCGAAAACAATGACTAAAGAAATTTAGTTTCAATATCGGAGGAAATCGCTATCTCCGGATAAATGCGAAAGGAAAGAAAAAATGGCAATCGTAAAATACAAGCCAACCTCTAACGGACGCAGAAATATGACAGCTCTTAGCAATGACCGTATTACTAAGAGTACTCCAGAAAAGTCATTACTTGCTCCATTAAATAAAAAGGGTGGCCGCGGCAATACAGGCCGTATCACTTCCCGTCATCAAGGCGGTGGTGCTAAACAGAAGTACAGAATTATTGACTTCAAGAGAAACAAGGATAACGTTCCAGCAGTTGTAGCTGGTATCGAATACGATCCAAACAGAAATGCAAACATTGCATTACTTCACTATGCTGATGGTGAAAAGAGATATATCATCGCTCCAGAAAACTTAAATGTTGGAGACAAGGTAATCTCTGGTGAAGCTTGCGATATCAAGATTGGTAACGCAATGCCTCTTAAGAATATCCCAGATGGAACATTCGTTCACAACGTTGAACTTATCGCTGGTAAGGGTGGACAGATGGCAAGAGCTGCTGGATGTTCTGCTCAGATCCTCGGCTCCGAAGGTGGATTCGTTACATTAAGACTTTCTTCTGGTGAAGTAAGAAAAGTTCATGATAACTGCCGTGCAACAGTTGGTGTTGTAGGCAACGGTGATTACTCCTTAATTAACTGGGGTAAAGCTGGTAGAGTTAGACATTTAGGTGTTCGTCCTCATGTAAGAGGTTCAGCAATGAACCCAGTTGATCACCCACATGGTGGTGGTGAAGGCAAACAGCCTATCGGTCGTAAGTCTCCAATGACTCCATGGGGCAAGAAGGCTATGGGTGTTAAGACTCGTAACAAGAAGGCTTCTAGCAACAAGTACATTGTGAGAAGAAGAAACGGAAAGTAATTGGAAGGAGAGAATGAGTAATGTCAAGAAGCATTAAGAAGGGCCCTTTCTGTGATGCATACCTTTTAAAGAAGGTTGATGCAATGAATGCGGCTAATCAACATGAAGTAATCAAGACATGGTCACGCCGTTCAACGATTTTCCCAAGCTTCGTTGAGCATACATTCGCTGTTTACAATGGTAAGGAATTCATTCCTGTCTATGTAACAGAAGATATGGTAGGCCATAAGTTAGGTGAATTCGCACCTACAAGAAAATTCGGCGGACACGGTGACGATAAGGCCGCTTAATTAGGAGGAAATAAAGATGGACGTAAAAGCAACAGCAAAAACAGTTCGTGTTACTCCTCGTAAGGCTAGATTGGCACTTGACCTCGTTCGTGGAAAGAGCGTTGATGAAGCATTAGCTATCCTCAAGTTCTTACCTAACAAGGCAGCCGCTGAAGCATACAAGGTAGTAAAGAGCGCTGCAGCAAATGCAACAAACAATCATCAGCTAAATGCTGAAAACCTTTATATCAAGGAATGCTACGCAAATGAAGGTGTTGTCCTCAAGCGTTTCATGCCTAGAGCTAAGGGTTCTGCTTCAAGTATTTTTAAGAGAACTAGCCACATCACAGTAGTGGTTAGCGATGAGAGATAAGGGAGGAAGATCAGAATATGGGACAGAAAGTTAGTCCAATCGGCATGCGTGTCGGTGTCATCCGCGATTGGGAATCCAGATGGTATGCAGATAAGGCTGATTATGGAGATCTTCTGAACGAAGATACAAAGATCCGTGAATTCCTCGAAAAGGAACTCAAGGATGCTTACATCTCCAGAATCGAAATTGAACGTACAGGCAAGAAGGATGTTAAGGTTATCATCCGTTGTGCTAGACCTGGTGCAGTTACAGGCAAGGCTGACGAAAACGGCAAAGACAACGCTGCTAAGTTAAGAGCTAAGCTTGCTAAGTTGACAGCAGGTAAGAATGTAAAGATGGACATCGTTCAGGTTGCAAACCCTGATTTAGATGCTCGTTTAGTTGCTCGTAAGATTTGCGAACAACTCGAAAACCGTCAGTCTTTCAGAATTGCTCAGAAGAAGGCAATTCAGCAGACAATGAGATCTGGTGCCAAGGGTATCAAGACTCTATGTAAGGGAAGACTTGGAGGAGCTGAAATTGCTCGTTCCGAAGGTTATTCAAGAGGTGTCGTTCCACTCCATACATTAAGAAGTGATATCGACTATGCAGCTGAAGAAGCACAGACAACTTACGGTAAGTTAGGTGTTAAGGTTTGGATCTGCCGTGGTGAAGTATTACCTGGTCAGATGGTTAAGGAACCAGAAGCTCCAGCTGGAAGAAGAGATAACAACAGACGTGGAAACAACAGACGCCCTCAGCGTGGAAACAGACGTGCAGCTAGAAATACTGCAGCTGAAAACGCAGCTCCTGCTGAAAAGACAGCAGCTGAAGGAGGTAACGACTAATGTTAATGCCTAATAGAACAAAATACAGAAGACCTCATAGATTAAGCTATGAAGGACGCGCTAAAGCTGGTCGTGAATTAGCATTTGGTGAATTCGGTCTTGTAGCTGATGAAGGTGCTTATGTAAGTAGTGCTCAGTTAGAAGCAGCACGTATTGCTATGACTCGTTATATGAACCGTGGTGGTAAAGTTTGGATCAAGGTGTTCCCACAGCTTGCAAAAACTAAGAAGCCTCTCGAAGTACGTATGGGTTCTGGTAAGGGTGCTCCTGATCATTGGGTAGCAGTTGTACAGAAGGGAAGAATTCTCTTCGAAGTAGCAGGTGTTGATGAAGCAGTTGCAAGAGAAGCATTAAGACTTGCTGCTAATAAACTCTGCGTTAAAACACGCTTTGTAAAAAAGAGTGAGGAGGTTAAGAAGTAATTATGAATATTAAAGAAATCAGAGACCTCTCTAACGAAGAGCTCGAAAAGGAAGTTGTTTCCCTCAAGGAAGAACTTTACGACTTGAGATTTGCTCAGGCAACAGGTTCTCTTGAGAATCCAGCTCGTATCAAGGATATTAAGAAGACAATTGCGCGTATGAAGACTGTAATTACAGAACGTGCAAATGCACAATAAGGAGGGCTAGAAGATGGCAGAAAGAAATAGACGTAAGGTCCTTCGTGGAACAGTAGTTTCCGACAAAATGGACAAAACAATCGTCGTAGAGATCACTACATCTAAGGCTGATCCTAAATACGGCAGACATGTTAAGTTTTCTACAAAGTTCAAGGCTCATGATGAAAACAATGAAGCAAAAATTGGTGACATTGTAGAAGTAATGGAAACAAGACCATTATCTAAGGACAAACACTTTAGATTAGTTAAGATCGTTGAAAAAGCAGTAATTCTTTAAGGCACAGGAGGAAATAGGCAATGATTCAGAACGAAAGCAGATTGAACGTCGCTGACAACACTGGTGCTAAGGAATTATTAGTCATCAGATGCTTAGGCGGTTCTAAGCGTAAGACAGCTACAATCGGTGATGTTGTTGTATGTGCTGTTAAGAGTGCATCTCCTAACGGTTCTGTCAAGAGCGGACAGGTTGTTAAGGCTGTAATTGCAAGAACAGTTTACGGTATTAGCCGTGACAATGGTTCTTATATCAAGTTTGATGATAACGCAGCTGTTATTATCAAGGAAGATGGTACACCGGTCGGAACACGTATCTTCGGTCCGGTCGCAAGAGAACTTCGTGAAAAGGGATATATGAAGATCGTTTCCCTTGCACCAGAAGTTTTATAAGGAGGCCGCTATGAAGATCAAGACAGGCGATACAGTTAAGGTTATCACAGGTCACTACAAGGGAACTATCTCTGAAGTTAAGGCAGTATTCCCAAAGACAAACAAGATCGTTGTTGAAGGTGTCAACATGATCAAGAAGTCTTTAAAGCCTTCTCAGCAGAACCCTGAAGGTGGCATTGTTGAAAAGGAAGCTCCAATCGATGCTTCTAACGTTATGTTATATGACAAGAAGTCTAAGTCCGCTGAAAGAGTTGGATACAAGACAAATGATAAGGGCGAAAAAGTAAGAGTACTTAAGAAGTCCGGTATTGAAGTAAAGGAGGCTAAGAAATAATGAACCGTCTCGAACAAAAATATGTTGAAACAGTTAAGCCTTCTTTAATGAAGGAATTCAATTACTCCAGCTCAATGGAAGCTCCAAAGATCGTTAAGGTTGTTATCAACATGGGTGTTGGTGATGCTATTGACAATCCAAAGAACTTAGATGAAGCTGTAGCAGAATTGACACAGATTGCTGGTCAGAAGCCAGTAATCACAAAGGCTAAGAAGTCCATTGCGAACTTCAAGCTTCGTGAAGGTATGCCAATTGGTTGTAAGGTTACTCTTCGTGGTGAAAGAATGTATGAATTCTTAGATAAGTTATTCAACATCTCTCTTCCACGTGTAAGAGATTTCCACGGTGTAAGTGCAACAGCATTCGATGGTCGTGGTAACTACACACTTGGTGTTAAAGAACAGCTAATCTTCCCTGAAATCAACTTTGATAAGGTTAACAAGGTTAGAGGTATGGATGTTGTTATCGTAACAACAGCTAAGACAAACAACGAAGCACATGCCCTATTGAAAGAAATGGGTATGCCATTTACTAAGTAATAGAAGGAGAACATAGAATGGCAAAGACAAGTTTAAAAGTTAAGCAGTCAAGACCGGCTAAGTTCTCCACACGTGAATATACACGTTGCGAGAGATGTGGCCGTCCACACTCTGTATTGAGAAAGTATAAAGTTTGCAGAATCTGCTTCAGAGAATTGGCTTATAAAGGTCAGATTCCTGGCGTTAAGAAGGCAAGCTGGTAAGAAAGGAGTAACGAATCATGAATATGACAGATCCTATTGCTGACATGCTGACAAGAATCCGTAATGGTGTTCAGGCTCACATGACAACAGTTGATGTAACTCCATCTTCTAAGGTTAAAGTAGAAATTGCTAAAATCTTGAAATCTGAAGGTTATATCGAAAACTATGCCGTTGAAGGCGAGGGTATCGAAAAGAAGATTGTCGTTACTCTTAAGTATGGTGCAAATGACGCTAAGGTCATCACAGGCATCAAGAGAATTTCTAAGCCAGGTCTACGCGTTTACGCAAAGGGCGACAATGTACCTAAGGTATTAAACGGTTTAGGAATTGCTATCATCTCCACATCAAATGGAATGATGACAGATAAAGAAGCACGTAAACAACACGTTGGCGGTGAAGTCATCGCTTACGTTTGGTAAGAGAAAGGAAAACTAAATGTCACGTATCGGAAATAAAGCGATTACCGTTCCTGCAGGCGTTGAATTAACAATTGCTGAAGGGAATGAGGTGACTGTAAAGGGACCTAAGGGTTCTCTTACAAAGACATTTTCCCCGTTGATGGAAATCTCTGTTGACGAAAATGTCATTACAGTCAAGCGTCCTAACGAGGAAAAGCACACAAAACAGTTACATGGAACAACTAGAGCACTTCTTGCAACAATGGTTGAAGGTGTTTCTACAGGTTTCACAAAACAGTTAAAGGTTGTAGGTATTGGTTACCGTGCAGCTTTAAAGGGTAAGACACTCAACTTAAACGTTGGTTTCTCCCATGAAGTAAATATTGATGTACCAGAAGGCGTTACAGTTGAAGTTCCAGATAACACAACAATTAACGTAAGTGGTATTGATAAGCAGATTGTTGGTCAGTTTGCTGCAAATGTAAGAGCAGTTAAGAAGCCAGAACCTTATGGTGGAAAGGGAATCCGTTATGTGGATGAAGTTGTTCGTCGTAAGGAAGGTAAGACAGCTGCATCTAAGAAGTAATGGGAAGGAGAGAGTAAGATATGTTTAAAATGCAAAAGAAAAATGAAGAGCGTATCCGTCGTCATAAGAGAGTACGCCGCATCGTAAATGGTACTCCTGAATGCCCAAGACTAAATGTATTCCGTTCTAATGCAAACATCTATGCACAGGTTATTGATGATATAACAGGAAAGACACTTCTTTCTTGCTCATCATTAGAACTTAAGCTAGAAAATGGCGGAAACATTGAAGCAGCTAAGAAGGTTGGCGAAGCAATCGCTAAGAAGTGCCTAGAAAACAACATCGAATCTATCAGATTTGATAGAGGCGGTTATGTATACCACGGAAGAGTTCAGGCTTTAGCAGATGCTGCTAGAGAAGCAGGACTCAAGTTCTAAGGAAAGGAGACAGAATAGAAATGCCAAACGAAAATGCAGAAGTACGTACTGCAAATACAGAAGCAGGACGTCCACAGCGTAAAGAAAATGGTCGTCGTCCACAGTTCAAAAGACGCGAACCAAAAGAATTCGACAGTGTTGTAGTCTCCATTAACCGTGTATCTAAGACTGTTAAGGGCGGACGTAGAATGCGTTTCGCAGCACTCGTTGTTGTAGGTGATCATAAGGGTCGTATCGGCTTCGGTATGGGTAAAGCTACTGAAGTTCCAGATGCTATCCGTAAGGCTGAAGAAGCAGCTAACAAGAATGTATTCAGATGCAATCTTGTTGAAGGTACAAGAACAGTACCACATTCCGTTAAGGTTACTCACGGATCAAGTACAGTATTCCTAGCTCCTGCTGCTCCAGGTACTGGAGTTATCGCAGGTGGTGCAGTTCGTAACATTCTCGAACTTGCTGGTGTATCTGATGTACTTTCAAAGGTTATCGGCTCAAGAACAGCTGTTAACGTTGTATATGCAACATTAGAAGCTCTCAAGTCTATGAGAACTGTTGAAGAAGTTGCTAAGATTCGCGATAAGAAAGTCGCTGAAATCAGATAAGGAGGGACTCTGGTATGAAACTAAATGAATTAAAAGCTACAGAAGGAGCTCGCTCAACAAAGAAGAGAATCGGCCGTGGTCTTGGTTCCGGTAATGGTAAGACATCCGGTAAGGGACAGAAGGGTCAGAATTCTAGAAGCGGTGGCGGTGTTGCTATCGGTTTCGAAGGTGGACAGACTCCATTCTTTAAGAGAATGCCAAAGAGAGGTTTCACAAACTATACTCGTAAAGAGTATGCTATCGTTAACGTTGAAGATCTCAACAAGTTTGAAGATGGTGTTACAGTTGACTTCGCTGCAGTTAAGGCTGCTGGCTTAGTTAAGAAAGAACTCGATGGACTTAAAGTTCTCGGCAATGGAAAGTTAGAGAAGAAGTTAACAGTTAAGGCTGCTAAGTTCTCAGCTTCCGCTAAGAAAGCAATCGAAGAAGCAGGCGGAACAGCTGAGGTGCTCTAATTATGATGCGCACGTTCTCCAGCATGTTTAAGAATAAAGAGATTCGTAACAAGATTCTCTTTACTCTTGCAATGCTGTTGATCTACCGCGTCGGATCTGCAATCCCAGTGCCAGGTGTTGATGCAACAAAGCTGGCTTCTCAGATTTCAGATAATTCTGTACTGAGCATGATGAATTTACTTGGTGGTGGTGCGCTTGAAAGATTAAGTGTATTTGCAATGGGTGTTACACCATACATCACAGCAAGTATTATCATTCAATTGTTATCCATGGATGTTATTCCAGCATTAACTGAAATGACAAAATCCGGACAGACAGGTCGAATGAAAATGGAAAAAATCACTAGATATTTAGGAGTAGTCTTATCATTTGTACAGGCTTACTCCTTAGTCTATGGTTTTGATAAACAATATAACGTATTAGCAAATTCAAATCTTTCTGGATATTTATATACAGCTACTGTACTTACTGCAGGAACAATGTTCTTGATCTGGTTAGGTGACCGTATTTCCATGAAGGGTATCGGTAATGGTTTATCAATTATTATCTTCGCAGGTATCGTTTCAAACATGCCTTCACAGTTTGTACAGGTATGGAACGTATTAGCCGGTGGTACTACACAGGGTGAATTGTTCAACGGTATCTTACAGTTTGCATTATTTATACTGTTATATATCATCATCATTGTCTTCGTCATTGTAATGGAGACAGCAGTCAGAAAAATCCCAATTCAGTATACAAACAGTTCTTCTTACACAAGAGGAAATGACGTTACATTCCTCCCATTGAAGATCAACTCTGCATCTGTAATCCCTGTCATCTTTGCACAGTCAATTATGACAGCACCACAGATTGTTATCAGTTTCTTCAATCAGGATCTATATAAGACTTTACAGTCATACTTATCATTAAGTAGTACAACAGGTCTTATTTTGTATGCTGTATTAACATTCTTATTTACATTCTTCTATACTGATCTTCAGGTTGATCCTGATCAGGTAGCAGATAACTTAAGTAAGTCTGGTGCTTACATTCCTGGTATTAGACCTGGTAATGAAACAAAAACATACTTACATAAGGTGTTAAATAGAATTACAGTGTTAGGTGCGATTGCTCTTGTCATCGTAGCTACACTTCCATACATTCTTCCTATGTTTACATCACTTCCATCTAGTATTTCAATTGGTGGAACTGGTATTATTATCGTCGTAGGTGTTGCTATGGAAACAATTGCCCAGTTGAAAGGTCAGCTTACAACAAAGGCATACCATGGCTTCCTAAGATAAAATCACTAGAGGGTATAGAAAAAGGATGAATATCTTAATTATGGGTCCTGCAGGTGCTGGAAAGGGCACAATGTCCGATCTAATCCTAAAGGAATATGATATTCCACATATTTCCACTGGAGATATGTTGAGAGACAATGTTAGAAATAACACAGAACTTGGCAATTTAGCAAAATCCTATATGGATGCTGGAAATTTAGTTCCTGATGATGTTATTATTGCTATGGTTGAAAAAAGACTTCAAGAAGATGATTGCCAAAAAGGATATCTATTAGATGGTTTTCCTAGAACATTAGTTCAGGCGGAAGCTTTCGAAAAGATTGAAAACAAGATTGGTAAACCAGTTGAGTGTGTCATTGCTCTTGAAGTTGGATTCGATACACTTGTTGAAAGAATTACAGGTAGAAGAATCTGTCCAAAGTGTGGTGCAATCTACCACATTCATAACAAGCCATCCAAGGTTGAAGGTATCTGCGATGTTTGCGGAAGCGAATTGACACAGAGAAAAGATGATACTGTTGAACAGTTGACAGTTCGTATGGATGGTTATGAAAAGAGTACAAAGCCTGTGATTGATTTCTATGACAAGCGCGGTATTGTTTCATATATCGATGCTTCTCAAGAAACAGCAGCTGTATTTGAAAAGGTTAAAGAAGCTTTATCTAAATTAAAGTAAAAATGATCTGGGGAAGAGTTCTTCTTTCCCAGTATCATTCAATTTCTTAACATGGAAAATTCCGAATATTGTGGAGATGATAGCCTACGTTTCTTGTAAAATCCGCATGTAAAAGTACATCCGCATTTTAAGAGAGTATCATTTCCCCGGAAATATCCAAATTAATACGTAGGTTTTTAAAAATATCAGGAGACAAATCAAGTTTTTTCTGATAAAATAGACAATTGTCCGAGGAGGCAAACAAAATGAAAGTAAGACCATCTGTAAAACCGATTTGTGATAAGTGCAGAGTTATTAAGCGCAAGGGCGTTGTTATGGTAATCTGCGAAAACCCAAAGCATAAGCAGAGACAGGGTTAATTAAAAGGGAAAAGGAGAATAAACTATGCCACGTTTTGCTGGTGTCGATATTCCACGTAACAAGGTTATTGGAGTATCCCTCACATATATTTATGGTATTGGACCTACAACAGCTAAGAAGATCTTAGCAGCTGCAGGTGTTGATGAAACAGTTAGAGCATCTGAATTAACAGATGAACAAGAAACAGCTATTCGTACTCAGATTGATGCGATCAAGACTGAAGGTGACCTTCGTCTTGAAAGAAGACTCGATATCAAGAGACTAATGGAAATTGGCTCTTATAGAGGACTTCGTCACAGAAGAAGCTTACCTGTTCGTGGTCAGCGTACAAAGACAAACGCTCGTACAAGAAAAGGACCACGTCGTACAGTAGCTAATAAGAAGAAGTAATAGGAGGACGAAATGGCAGCTAATAAGAATAAAAAAGTCGTTACTCGTAAGAAGAAGGCTAAAAGAAATGTCGCTAAGGGCGTCGCTCATATCCATTCAACATTCAACAATACTATCGTTACAATTACTGACGAAGCAGGTAACGCAGTATCTTGGAGTTCAGCTGGTGCATTAGGCTATAAGGGTTCACGTAAGTCTACACCTTATGTTGCACAGTTAGTTTCTGAAGCAGCTGGTAAGGCAGCTGTTCAGCAGGGTATGAAATCCGTAGAAGTAAATGTAAAGGGTCCAGGTGCTGGACGTGAAGCTGCAGTTCGTTCACTGCAGACAGCTGGTTTGACAATTACAGCTATCAACGACGTTACACCAATCCCTCATAACGGATGCCGTCCACCAAAGAGACCACGTGGATAATAAATAAAAGAGGAGGATTGAAGCATGCAGAAATTTGAACGCGCTGATTTTGAAGTTAAAGAATACGTTGAATCAGAGAACTACGGTAAGTTTGTGCTCTCTCCATTAGAGAGAGGATTTGGTACAACTATCGGAAATGCGCTTCGCAGGGTCCTGCTGTCCTCCCTACCGGGAGCTGCGGTATTCTCAATCAAGGTTGATGGTGTGTATCATGAATTCACAACTATCCCTGGTATTAGAGAAGACGTTTCCATGATTATCCTTCAGTTGAAACAATTAGTTATGACAATCGAAGATGATGATGTTTATGACTTACAGATTTCAGCTAAAGGACCATGTACTATTACAGCAGGAGATATCATTTGCCCAGCTCAGGTTGAAATCCTGAATAAGGACCTTGAAATCGCTCACCTTGAAAAAGATGTTACTTTAGAAATGGAACTTAAGGCTAAGAATGGTCGTGGTTATGTTTCTGCTGACATCAACAAGCAGTTAAATCAAGGTGCATCTCAGGGAATCGGAACAGTTTATACTGACTCTATCTATACACCAATTGAAAAGGTTTCCTACAATGTAGAACCTACTCGTGTTGGTGAAGATGTTAAGTATGACAGCTTAACTATGGAAATCTGGACTGATGGTTCTATTAACCCTCAGAAGGCTCTTTCCTTAGCAGCTAAGATTCTGATTGATCACTTAGATATCGTCGCAAGTATCAATGAAGACATTCTCAACATGGATAATGTCATCATGGAAGGTACAACAGAGCAACCAAACAAGGGTCAGCAGATGATGATTGAAGATCTTGATCTTTCCGTACGTTCTTACAATTGTTTGAAGCGTGCTGGTATTCAGACTGTTGATGAGTTGACTCAGAAGACTGAGGATGAAATGATGAGAGTCAGAAACCTCGGTAAGAAATCACTGAAAGAAGTAAAGGATAAGCTTATTGAATTAGGAATGGGCTTCAAATCCTTTGACTAATTAGAGAGGAACGTATATGTGGAATCGTAAATTTGGTAGAAACGCTGATCATCGTAAAGCTATGCTCAGAAACCTTGCTACTTCCGTTATTCTCTACGGTAGAGTAGAAACAACAGAAGCTAAGGCTAAGGATATGCGTTCTGTAGTAGATGAATTAATTACTCTTGGTAAGAGAGGCGACTTACATGCACGCCGTCAGGCTGCTGCTTATATCAGAAACGTTGTTGCTGATGAAGCTAAGTCTCAGACAGTACTACAGAAGCTATTTGACGAAGTAGCTCCAAAGTATGCAGATCGCAACGGTGGATACACACGTGTTGTAAAGACAGGTACTCGTAAGGGTGACGCTGCTCCAATGGCATACATTGAACTCGTTTAATTAAATATCACAAATTGAACCTACGATTAATTTCGTAGGTTTTTATTTTGCGCAAAAAAACAAGTGATGTTCACTTGTTTCATTTTTATAATTACAACTTTAAATACTTCATTAATCGTTGTAAGTGTTCTGTAAATTCATTAAATTCTTGATCTGTTTTGATGCTTCCTGAAAAGTTTGTTTCATAATACAGAAACTCAACGGTAACATTAAAATAATTTGCAATTTTAAATGCTAGATCTACATCTGGATCTTGTAGCCCATTTTCAATTTTGCTTAATGACTGTTGTGTACAACCAATTTTTTCAGATAGTTCTGTCTGTGAAAGACCTTTTTCGATTCTTAATGTCTTAATGCGATTCTTCATATATACATTGTAGAAGTGTAGAATAAATAAAGTTACATCGATTCAATGTATCTCACAACTGATAAATGTAAAAACCACGGATTTATGTTTTTATTGATAAAAATAACAAATTTCAGAGATTCTTCATATATGTTTGTGATAAGACTGATATAATACTTACGTGATGAAAAAATTAACAAAATTAGTGATTATATCCACGTTATTGCTTTGTGGATGTACAAATAAAAAGCAACAAGAATCAATTTCTTCTATGACAAAAGAAGAAACAAAATTAACAAAACATAGTGGCGATGCGTTTGATTCTTATACAGAATCTGTGAACAATGCTGATACAGCTTCTAGTTATAGTGTTGGCATCTATTCAGCGTATACAATGAGTTACAGTGATGATACTAAAGATATCTTTGAGTTTGATGGTGTGCTAGAAACAGAAAAGACAGGTGATGATACTAAAGCACATTTAACGCAAAATATTGAATCAAATGGTGGCACATTTAATATCGAAGGGTATTACTATGGTGGAAGACTTTATAATAACTATAACGATGTTAAGTATTATGAAGATATGGATTATACTGATGTTGAAAAGACAATGCTTGTTCCTTTGAATCCATATGCATTTGATAAAAAGATAATTGATTCGATTCAGGCAGAAGATGATTCAAATGGGAATGTCATTTATACGATTCAACTAAAAGCGGATCAAGCTTCTAGTTTATTCAGTGATCGTTATGATACATACGGATTGAATCAATATGATGATTATCAGGTCACAAGCAATAAAATTGTTGATACGTTTGATAAAGATGGATTCTTCATTTCTGAAACGACAGAATTTAATACGAGTGTTTCCAGCAATGGGCAAAAGGTGAATGTTAAATATACAAGCTTGGTAAACTACTTGAAATTGAATGATACTGAAGTTTCAATCAGTAAAGATCAGAAGAAGGAACTCAAAGAATATGTATATTTTGAAGATATTGATACATCTTCACTCAATTCTGATTCTCAATACGATGATACTGCAGAAAAGACTGTAACTGATACATTCAAGAAGAGACTTGTAAATCGTCTTGGATATGAAAAAGCAAATGATGGTTCATATCAGCAAAGTTACAATGATAATGAAGCATACATCATTGATTTTAAAAATTATACATTCACATACACAAAGTATAGTATTCGATACACATACAACTGGAAAGGTGATATTGCGACAATGGGGTCCTGTACAGTGAATTATCAAGAAGATAAGCAATCATCTAGTTGTGAGGAAAGTACTGTTGATATGATGAAAACAGTTAAACAATACTTTGAGATGGAATTGTATTATTGTGGATTATCATTAGATGATTTACAAGAAGAGGCAAAATAGGAGGAAAGTTTATGAGAGCCG
Organism: uncultured Bulleidia sp.; assembly: GCA_934725105.1. Lineage (GTDB taxonomy): Bacteria > Bacillota_I > Bacilli_A > Erysipelotrichales > Erysipelotrichaceae > Bulleidia. Next base: position 56,343 of record CAKVBD010000007.1, read on the forward strand.
TTATTTCAGTTGTTGGAAAGGATCATCCAGGTATTCTGGCGTTTGTTGCCAGCAAGTGTGCAGAAAAAGAAATCAACATTGTAGATGTAACACAGAAGGTTTTACAGGGTTTATTCACAATGATGATGATCGTTGAAGTTCCTGAAGGATTACAGGTACAGGAAATTACTTCATCTTTTGAACAATATGGAAAAGAAGAAGGTTTGGATATTCATGTCATGGCAGAGGATATCTTTAATGCCATGCATACAATCTGAGGTGTATTATGTGGACAACAGCTTCTGATAATATCTTAGAAACGATTCGAATGATCGAAGAAGAAAATCTCGATATTCGTACAATTACAATGGGTATTAACCTTTTAGACTGTGCAGATAGTGATATCGATGTCTCTTGTAAAAAAGTTTATGAAAAAATCACTACAAAAGCAAAAGATCTAGTTAAGGTTGCTAAAGAAATTGAAAGTGAATATGGCATTCCAATCATTAACCAGAGAATTACAGTAACACCAATTTCTCTTTTGGTCAGTGTTTCTGGTGGTGATCCTGTTAAATATGCAAAAACATTAGATGCTGCGGCAAAAGAAGTTGGTGCATCATTTGTTGGTGGATATTCTGCACTCGTTCAAAAGGGCATGACAAAGGGCGAAGAAGCATTAATTCGCTCGATTCCTCGTGCATTAGCAGAAACAGATATAGTATGTTCCTCAGTAAATATTGGCTCTACAAAAGCTGGCATTAATATGGATGCGGTTAAATTGATGGGCCAAATCGTTAGAGAAACTGCTGAAATTACAAAAGATAATAACTGCTTTGGTGCAGCAAAACTAGTTGTATTCTGCAACGCGGTAGAAGATAACCCATTTATGGCTGGTGGATTCCATGGCGTCAGTGAACCTGATGTTGTTATTAACACAGGTGTATCTGGTCCTGGAGTTGTAAGAGAAGCAATTCGTAAAGCCGGTAAAGATGCATCCATGAATGAAATTGCTGAAATTATTAAGAAGACAGCATTCAAAGTTACACGTATGGGACAGTTGGTTGGTGCAGAAGCAGCAAAGAGACTGGGCGTTCCATTTGGAATCGTTGACTTATCTTTAGCACCTACACCAGCTGTTGGTGACTCTGTTGCACAGATTCTCGAAGAAATTGGATTAGAAACATGCGGTGGACCTGGTACAACTGCGTGTCTTGCAATGTTGAATGATGCCGTGAAGAAGGGTGGCGTCATGGCAAGTTCTTCTGTAGGTGGCTTAAGTGGTGCGTTTATTCCAGTCAGTGAAGATGCAGGGATGATTGCAGCAGCTGAAAAGGGTGTATTAACACTTGAAAAGCTAGAAGCTATGACATGTGTATGTTCTGTTGGTTTAGACATGATTATTATTCCTGGAGATACAACTGCAGAAACAATTTCCGCAATCATTGCGGATGAAGCAGCAATTGGTATGATTAATACAAAGACAACAGCTTGTCGTTTAATTCCAGCGATTGGTAAAGAAGCTGGAGAAAAACTTGTATTTGGTGGTTTACTTGGAGAAGGTCCAATTATGCCAGTCAAAACAACAAAGGCAGATGTCATGATCAACCGTGGTGGAAAGATTCCTTCACCAATCAACTCATTAAAGAATTAATACATATACTCTCAAGACAAAGCTGTTTTGAGAGTTTTTTTCTTATAAATTGAATGCGTTTGTGGAAATGAAAATTTGATATAGATATGTATCTAAAAGATGAATAAGCATGATGAAAGTAGACACAATTGATTTGATGATATCGAACGATTATGTAACATAGATGGAAATCTTTTTCAGCAGTTCTCGACTAGATTCTTATATACTAACAATTATTTATCCTAAGATAAAGTCTATTTTTTTTTGTAAAGTACTCTATTCTAAAATAAAGGAAGGATAATTTATGCTGAATTACAATCCATCAAGGTTTAAAAATACATTAAACAATTTTCTGATTTATCTGGTCGCAAGTGTACTTTTTCTATCTGGCTGTGATATACAGAAGGAACATCGCGCAAATATTTCAGAAGATATTGTTTCTCCATTCCAGCAAGCCTCTTTTTGTACGAATGTATTTGCGGCAGTTTCTGATGAAGCTATGTATTATCAAATTGAAGGTGGAAAGCTATTTGCGTTAGACAAAAAAGGTAATAATATTCAAATAGGTACCATGAATTTTGTGGATGATAAAGAAGCTGGTTCTAGTAGAGATGGAATTCCTGCACCGAAAAGATATTCAGATACTGCGGAAATTGGTGTTGGAATGCTTTATTTTGATAGAAAGATTATTTATGAGAGTAAGTATTTTACTGTAGATGGTCAAATGCGATATCGTCTGAATGCATATGATCCTTCAAACAATCATTTTCAAACAATTCTTGAATTTGATTTTCAACCAGCTTACTTCACTTTACAAAAAGATGTGATTGCGGTAGCAGAAACGATTGCGTCAAGTAGAGAAGGAATTGTTCATTTTTTTGATTTGAATGGAAATGAAAAAAAAGTTATAAAGTTTGGTGCAGATGTTGTAAACATAACAAATAATGGAAATGATATTATTATCTATTGTGTTGGATGTTTGTATGGTGTAGATATTGATACATTAGAACAACGCACACTTGTGCAAAGAGAGAATACCGAATTTGTATATGTGAATGATAATACATATTCATATTGTTCTATTGATGCAGAAGAACTGGAAAAAGAAATACCTCAGGTTCATTCTGGTATTATAGACAATTTAAGCGATACTGAATTGTTTGGATTAGACAATGCAATCATTGATTATTATGATGATGAAAATATCTATACAACGACACTGGAAAATAAGGTGAAGTATAGAATCTATGACTGGAATGGCAATTTAGTGGATGAAATTATTCCATCTGAAACATTAGGCGTATCAGATGGTGCTCTTCCGATAGCTTACCATGAAATGGATTATTCTAGTATCGTTCGGGTATGGAATGAACAACTTATCGCTTACCACTTTAATAAATCAGAAATAGAATTATTGTCTTGTAGTCTTGAAACACACGCATGTGAATTTCTGAAGTCATAGGTAAGCTATGTAAAAAGAAATGTATATTGAATCGGCTAATTTACAACTGTACGGTTGCAGATTAGCTGTTTTCATAGTACGAAAAAAGAGAATCATTTCGATTCTCTTCGTGCGTTATAACAATGCTAATAAATCATCTCTAGAGAGATTAGAAGAGGAGATGCCATCACCAGAAAGGATCTTATTTGCAAGATCACTCTTTGATGCCTGTAATTCAAGAATTCTTTCTTCAATTGTATCTTTCATGATTAATTTATAAACAGTTACGACATTTGTTTGTCCAATACGATGTGCACGATCACTTGCCTGGTTTTCAACAGCAGTATTCCACCATGGGTCATAATGGATTACGATATCTGCAGCAGTTAAATTCAATCCTGTTCCACCAGCTTTTAAAGAAATCAAGAAGACAGGTACATCATCATTCTGGAAAGCCTCTACCATTTCAGCACGTTTTTTCTTTGATGTTTTGCCTTCCAGCTTGTAGTATGAAATTTTCTTTTCATCTAACAGCTTAGAAAGCTTATCTAACATCGTTGTAAATTGAGAGAATAATAGAATTTTATGACCACCTTCAATTGCATTGCATACAAGATCAATTCCCATATCTGTTTTTGCTGAATTAGATGCATATTTATCATATAGCAATCCAGGGTAGCAGCATAATTGTCTCAGCTTTGTCAGTTCCGCTAAAATCGCAAATTTATTTTCTTTGAATTCCTGATCAGATTGTTTGCCAACAAGTAATTTGATCTTTTGCACTTCAGCTTCGTATAGCTTCTTCTGTTCTCCTTCCAGCTGTGCATAGTAAACTTCTTCAAGTTTATCTGGAAGATCTTTCAACACATCTTTTTTCAGTCTACGCAACACAAATGGTGTAATCATTTGTGTGAGTTCTCTTTCCATCAGATCATCATGATCTCTTACAATTGGAGTTTCAAAGCGATCTCTAAATGTTCTGTATGAATAGAAGAAACCTGGCATGAGGTAATCAAAGATAGACCACAATTCAGATAATCTGTTTTCAATTGGTGTACCAGTTAAAGCAATCTTAAATGATGCATTGATATACTTTACTGCTTGAGAGTTCTGTGTGTTTGCATTCTTGATATATTGTGCTTCATCAATGACTTCACATGAGAACTGCATATCTTCATAACAGTCAATATCTCTTCTAAGAAGCTCATAAGACGTAATCAATACTTCATTATCACTAGATGTTTGAATCAGTTCTTTTCTTTCTTCTGGTGTACCTTGGATCATTCGATGTGGAATGGATGGCAAGAACTTATCAATTTCCTTTGACCAGTTATATACAAGAGATGCTGGACATACAATTAATGTTCTTTTTCTGTTTTTCCATGTACCAAGCATTGCGATGACCTGTAATGTTTTGCCAAGACCCATTTCATCGGCCAATAAGCCACCAAATCCATTGTCTCTTAAAGCACAGAGCCATTGCATGCCATGCAGCTGATATGGGCGCATTTCAGCGTTTAAATCAATTGGAGGTTCATAGTCTTCCTGATTGACTGTATGCATCTGTTGGATCATTCTTCTAAAAGAAGTATCATAGTCTAAGTTATATGCTTTTTTATCATTGAGTGTTTCAAGATACATTGCACGGAATTTTGGAATATCGGCAGTACCTTTTTCTAGCTCTTTCTGACTTAAGGATAAAGAATCTTTGAGTGCTAATAGTTCATCAATATTGGAAGCTTCTGTATTTAAGAATGTTCCATCTTTTAAGCGATAGAATTTCTTCTTTTTATCATATTTAGATAATATTTCCGCAATTTCTTTCATAGAAAGCGTATCACTGACAAGATCTAAGCGAAGCAGGTCGTGGTTTACAGAAACACCAACATTGACCTTTGGCATTGCTTTGATTGTAATTCTTTTTAATGCATCAGAAATGTATACCGTTGCAAGTGATTGTAAGTATGGAATTGTAGCAGTTACAAATGTATAAATGCCTTCATCATCTCCATGAAATACAAATTTATGATTCAATTCATCTAAAGAATGAAAGGAAGGTGCTACACGGTTCACCATAAGAGCTTCTTCATCCTGATCACGTTTAGATAGATCGGTATCAGTTTCTGTGTTATAAACTGCATTGTTGTAGATTGCTTTGATTTCACATGTAATTGCATCTTTTTGAGGACTATCTAAATATAGTTCAAAAGAAGGTTTTTCAATGACATAGTCATAGGGATCAAATCCATCATTTTTAACAAGAGATGTTTTTGAAATCACAGGATAAACATACTTAGAAAATTTAGGTAAATCTTCTTCAGAAATGAATTCCGGCTTTTCATTCACCATAGATAAATGACGTAAAAATGGAATGATTTCATCATTTGATTTCGAAATAAATACAGTAGAATTACGATAATCAAAGATGTAGATATGATCATTTCCTAATGCAAAAGGATACTTTGCACCTTGAAAGATGCAACCGTCTTCTTTCTTTGTCAGGGATGTATGAATTTCAGGAATTCCTTCTTCAATTCTAAATGGAAGATCATAATTTGTGAGTGGATTAGATACAATGACATTTTGATCTTTTATCAGATCCATAAACGCATCTAAGTATCTACCACGAAGACATAAAGAACGCTTCATTGTTTGCTCCATATATCCGTAATAGCCATAATTGTAGTATTGGTTTGTATTTGATGCCATATAGGCATCATCTTTATGATATAAAGACATTAAAAACTCTATGATGGGTTTTGACTGCATATCAAATGCATCAATCGTATGAATAAATTCCAAGGATTTTCCATAGTATTTGTTTTCATGGTTATGAATCAAAGTGCAAAAGGAATCAATGCTTTTAATGACATAAGTACGATTATCAGGCTTGTTTAAAGTAAAAGAAACTTCTACTTGTTCATCATTTGTACAATTTAATGTAGGCGTTATATGAACAATTGGCTGTACAGCATTCAGCGGTTTTGCATAAGTATTCAATAAGTCTTGCATGGAACGATCACTTTGTACAGAAACTGGTTCTTTTGTATATCCATTTCCAATTGTGGATAATTTATCTTCATCAATATATTTCAAAAGAACAGCAGCGATGTGTTTGCATGGTTCAAAGTTATCCTCGAAGTAAGGACATGTACAATCTTCTGTAATGATATTACCGTTTTTTCCAAGTAATACACGCACTTGATATTCATCATATCCACTTGAGCTGTTAACCCATGTTTCAATTTCCGTCAGGCCAGAAGATTCTTGATCAAATACCATGAGATCACCAACATTATTTGAATAGAAAATATTTTCTCCTCTTTCAAAAATACGGTTGTTTCCAATGTGACGTTTGATTGAAGCTTCATTGATCATAAAAAGCACCTCCTGAAGTATCTAACCATTTTACCATGAAAATAAGTTACACAGATATTGTTTGTGTATTTTTGATAGAATAGATACATGGAAAAATATAAAAAACCATTAACTTGTTCTGAGCAAGTTGATTATTTAAAAATGAATAAACGAGTAATATATGTAGATACTTCAGAAGATGAGGCAAAAGAATTTTTATATACTCATAATTACATTAATACAATAAGTCCATTCAAACAATTTTTTTGTGAAATGAATGAAAAACATTTACCAAAGAAAGATCAAAATGGAAATCATGTGTATGCTAGAAATGTTGATTTTTCTGAATATATTGAGAAGTATAAAGATGAACGTTCGCAGTATTCAAATTTATATGCATCTATCTCAATGTTTGAAAGTACATTTAATGCAATATTATCAAGTGAAGTTAGTAGATTTTATGAATTACAAAACAAGCAAAATATAGAATTGCTTATATTAAATCTTTCTGAAAATATAATACATTCAGAAGTTTTATCTTTTAATAAGAAACAACACATGTTAAAAACAATTGGACATTTTTGTCATGAAATAGAGAAATATAATAGTGTTTTTATATTTTTAGATCGCTTATCTTTGTCAGAATTATCAACAATTTATCTATCATGTGATAAAAAAGTTGGATTGTATATTTTTTCGGAAATGCAAAAAAGAGAGCTTACACTTGGATACAAAAAAAGAAAGATTTTGATGAATCATTAAATCGATTAATTCAAATTAGAAATTGTATTATGCACAGTAATAGTTTAACAATTCTTTTGGAATATTATAACGTAAAAGAAAAATCGTTCCGTAAAAGTTCAGATAGAAAAGCATATCAAAAAATTGTTAAAGAATTATTAAAGCTAAAAAAGGATAATTATTTCTGATAACGGGAAAAGCCACCAAAATGGTGGCTTTTTACCTACCCTTATAGGGCTATCTGCAAAATATTTATAACATGATTCTAAAATATAATCAAGATAGTTGATTTGAGTGAAATTGTATAAAGTGGTAGATTAAATGCAAAATAACAGTATTCTTTACATATTTTTGATAAAATAATTACATGGATAAAACATTAATGGAAATACATGATGAGGCAAGGAAAAAACATGTTCCTATTATGCTAGATGATGGGATGGCTTTTCTTTTAAAGTTTATTCATGAACATGAAAATATACGAGATATTCTAGAAGTTGGCACAGCTGTTGGCTTTTCAGCCATCAACATGGCTAAAATACGTTGGGATAATACAATTGATACCTTGGAAATTAACCCTAAGATGTATGAAAAAGCCATTCAAAATATTAAAAATGAAAAATTAGATGATAGAATACATGTGCATTTAATTGATGGTGCTGCATTTGAAACAAATAAAATCTATGATTTGATTTTTATAGATGCGGCAAAATCACAATATCGAAGGTACTTAGAACACTTTATGAAAAATAGTAGAGCAGGTACTATTTTTATTTTTGATAATTTGAATTTTCATGGAATTGTGGACAATGAAGAACTATCAACAAATCGAAGTACGATTCAAATGGTTCATAAAATCAAGAAATTCAGAGAACATCTTTTAAATGATGATCGTTTTACGACTACATTTTATGATGTAGGGGATGGTATTGCGGTAAGTGTAAGGAAAATATAAAAAAATGGAGGGGAAAATAGAATGAAAAGTAATTCAATGGTAAAAGATCTGACAAATGGTTCTGTACCAAAGCTTTTATTTGCTTTTGCGGCACCGTTGTTTGTATCAAATGCATTACAGGCAATCTATAACATCGTTGATATGATTGTTGTAGGACAGGTGATTGGTGGATCTGGTATGTCTGCGGTAAGTACAGGAGGAAATATTCTTCACTTACTGACATTCGTTGCGATGGGTTTTTCAGGTGCTGGACAAGTTATTATTGCACGTGAAGTTGGTATGCAGGATCATGATGGAATCAAGAAAACAATTGGAACGTTATTCACCTTGTTATTTTCAATCGCATTGCTGATTTCTGTTGGATGTTATATCTTTAGAGATAACTTATTACAGCTGGTAAATACGCCACAAGAAGCATATGCATATACAATGGACTATACAGTTATCTGTATTTTTGGCTTGATATTCATTTATGGATACAATGTCGTTTCTGCCATTATGCGTGGAATGGGTGATTCTAAAAGGCCATTTATGTTTGTAGCAATTGCGGCAATTATTAACATTGTATTAGATATCGTATTTGTTGCGGGATTCAAGATGGAAGTTGCAGGTGCAGCATGGGCAACGGTCATTGGACAATCCTTTAGCTTTATCTTTTCCTTTGCATATCTGTATCGAAGAAAAGAAGAATTTGGATTTGACTTTAAATTAAAGAGTTTTATTCCAGATGGAAATGCAATGGCAAAGATTTCAGCATTAGGTATTCCAATGGCATTACAGTCAGCTTCAATTTCTATTTCACAAACAGTTGTAGCGGCATGGGTCAACTCCTTTGGACTAATCTACAGTGCAATCGCGGGTATTATCAGTAAGCTGAATATGATGATGGGTATTATGTCCAACTCAATTACAACAGCTGCAGCAAGTATGATTGGTCAAAACTTAGGTGCGAGAAAGTATGATCGTATTCCTAAGATTCTTGCATGGGCATTTGGTGGTTCATTAGCATTAGCAATCATTGGAAGCTTTGTGATCAAATATGATCCAGACATGATCTTTGGGATGTTTACTTCTGATGAAGCTGTATTAGCGGAAGCAACAGTTATCATTCTTCCAGCAATCTTGAACTTCTTTGGTGCTGCAACGCGTTGCTTTGCGTTTGGTATCATTAATGGTTCAGGAAACTCTAAATTAAACCTGTGTGTTGCGATATTAGATGGTATGATTGCACGTGTTGGCTTAGCTTATCTTCTAGGATGGGCGCTAGGTATGGGACCAAAAGGATTCTGGCTTGGAGATGCTTTTGCGGGATTTATGCCACTTGTGATTGGCGGTGTCTTTTATCTCACTGGTTTCTGGAAAAAAGAAGACTGAAAATAAAACTCAGACTTGGATGAGAAGCAAATCATCTTTATCTGAGCTTTTTTTATCTTTTCTTGTAAAGAACAAGTTCTGGATTGATTCCATCTTTTTCATATGTACAGATGAGTAAGAAATCCATGCTTGCAAGAATACCAAAACATCGTTCTCCACCAAATTCAGATTCCAATTGATTGCCTAGATATGTTGTGTAATCATTAAGAAATTGGACAGTTTTTCCATTTGGAAGTGGATACGCAAGATTGACATATTTTCCAACCAAAGCATTTAATTTCTTTGCTTCAGGCAATCCTTCAATATGAAGAACATTGATTTCCTGTATGAGTTGCTGCTTAAATGCTTCAAATTGTCCATCATCACTGAGTTCTTCATATCGTTTCCAGTAATCTAGCTGTGGAAGAATTTTTTCCATATAAGAGCGTGCCTGTTCTTCAGTGCATTGATCACTGATCATGTTTTTTACACAAACATCAATGAGATCATTCATGTTGTGGTATGTGTATGTTCCATCTGCATAGCACCATTTGCAGTATTCTTCATTGAGTGATCCATCGTTTTCATGGCTTATGATGGAATCATCTGTAAGCGGCATACCACAACATTGACAAATCAGTTTTCTTGGTGAACCTAAAAGCGTATTGATGGAAACGTTGAATTCTTTTGAAAGAAGTTTGAGAGTTTCAGTATTTGGAATTGTTTCTCCATTTTCTCATCGAGATACAGCTTGTCTAGTTACCATGACTTTTTTAGCAAGCTCATCTTGTGATAATTTATTTTTTGTACGTAATTCTAAAATGATATCTTTTGTTTCCATTTTTGATTTCCTCCGCTAACTATAAATTATCAAAGAAAAGAAAATGGGTAAAGCAACGCGTTGTTACCCTACAAAAAAAAGCCACTTCATTTGAAGTGACTTTCATAGATCAATTACTTGCTTACTGTATTGAATACTTCTTCGTTGAGAGAGTTTTCACTCTTGCAGACAACCATTGCACAGGCAGTATCACCTGTAACGTTTAATGCGGTAACGAGCATTTCAATTGGACGGTTGATTGCGAGAATCAATGCATATACAGATAATGCGATAGGATTTGTGAATCCAACACCAGATAAGATTGTGAATAGAATGATTGCACCTGCACCTGGAGCAGCTGGTGTACCAACAGAAGCAATAACAGCTAATAGACCAATTAAGATCAACTGTGGAAGATGTACTGTGTATCCAGCAACACCTGCGATAAAGATTGTAGCGACAACCTGCATTAATGCAGTACCATCCATGTTGATTGTCATACCAAGTGGTAATATGAAGGATGCGATTTCTTCGGATACACCTAATTCTTTTTCTGCAGTTTCAATATTCATTGGAAGAGTAGCTGCACTTGAAGATGTTGAAAAACCAAACAATGCAACCTTAGCAATCTTCTTTGCGAAGACTGTAGGGGATAACTTTGTTGTAACGGATACGAACAATGGATAGAAGATAAATAAGAATGCGAGTAGTAATACTGTTGTTAATACAATATAGCTAAGTGCTGGTTTTAAATAAGACACACCATACGCTGCACATGTTCTTGTTAATAAGCAGAAGATTGCGACTGGAGCGAATGTATTAACGATCCAGGATAAGATGACAGTAACAAGTTCGGAGATTTGTTCACAAAGAGCTGTGATCTGTTTGAACTTTTCTTTATTTGTATTAACGCCAAGACCAACAGCAACAGCACAAACAACAATTGCCAATACACCACCGTTATTACTTAGTGCAGAAACAAAGTTGTTAGGAACTGCATTGACGATGAATAGTAATGGGTTTGAACCGCTCTTGCCAGTTGCAGCTTCAAGGTTAGTTTCAACAGCCTGGAAAAGGCCAGCGTTATAAGCAATCATTCCACAAGCAGCGGCAACTAAGATTGCGATAACTGTTGTTAATAAAAAATAGCCAATTGTTTTACTAGCAATTCTACCAAGTTTCTTCGCATCAGATATTCTAATCATTGCAATAACAATAGATGTGAATACCATTGGAATGATGATAACTTGCATTGAATTAACAAACAATTGACCAACAATATAAAATAAACCAATAGCTTTTTCGTTTCCTTCAGCGGTAATGTCAGCAAACAATAAATTGTTAATCACTGACCATGTCGCTTCTTGACCGTTTTCTGTGAGATTAACCCTTAAAAAAATAGCCCCAATACCAACAACTATGCCAAGTATCAGTGCAATAACCATTTTTTTAGCTAATGACATTTTTGAATTTTTCATAGTTCCTCCTAAAATTGCCTGAACTATGATATCAAATAAAATAGATTTGTCTATATGTTTTTATGAAAATAAGTGAAAGTTGTGAGAAAAGTGTTGTTGTGAATGAAAAATTATACTTTTCAAAACAAAAAGCAAGCCGAAGCTTGCTTCATATTACTCAACATTTGAAATGTGTGGAAGTACATCCTTTGGAATTAAACACTTATAGGAATCATCCTGTAATCTTGTTTTCAATTCAGCCTTTGCTTTTTCAATGAGTTCAGGATTTTGATACAGTGTTTTTGCGGCATCAAACAGTACATCACCAGCAAGCATGCATCCTTTGTATGCAATACTGCTCTTGCCTTGTGCTACCCATTGCCAGCTATGTGCACCTGCACCAATGGAATAACATGCTGTATTGATTTGTGCAGTTGGAACACACCAGGAAACATCACCTACATCTGTAGATCCCATTTCACAAACATCAGAGTGATTTGTTTCAATGAAGTAATCATTGATAGGTCTTTCTTTGATATTTTGAATGACTGCCTGTGAATCTTTTGCAAACTGTGGAATATCACTGAGTACATTCTTGATATCAAATGTATCTTTAAAAGACTGCGCGTAAGCCAGTTCTTCTTCTGTATAGTCATTCTTGTAAATTTTTCTAAAAGAATCTGCCAGTACATTTTCTAATACGAAGTTTGGTACAGTATTGCTTAATCCTTCGTCAAAGATGACATCTACAGTTGTACCTGTCATTAAAGCAGCACCTTTCGCACAGTTAATCACTCTTTGATACAATTCTTCACAGACTGGATTTGTTGCACTTCTAACAAAGTATTTCAATACTGCTTCCGACTGTACAACATTTGGTGCTTTTCCACCAGCATTTGTATATGCATAGTGAACACGGTCGCTAGGAAGCATATGTTCTCTTAAATAGTTCACACCAACATTCATGAGTTCACACGCATCCAGCGCACTTCTTCCAAGATGAGGAGCACCTGCAGCGTGTGCAGATACACCATGGAACTTAAAGAAGCATGAAATACATGATTGAGAGGAACCTGTAGAAACTTGATTGTAGTTATCTGGGTGCCATGTTAATGCAATATCACAATCATTGAAATATCCATCTCTAGCGAGATATGCTTTGCCAGAACCACTTTCTTCAGCAGGACAGCCAACAAGTTTTACAGTTCCTGGAAGGTTGTTTTCCTGCAGATAATTCTTGAATTCTACCGCTGCGCGAATGGAGCCTGTTCCAAGCAGATGATGACCGCAGCCGTGTCCAGTAGCATTTGGACTTGTGATTGGATCATAATGCGTTACATCTGCTTTCTGGTTCATGCCAAATAATGCATCATATTCTGCCAGAAAACAAATCACAGGATGACCACTTCCATAGACTGCTTCATATGCTGTTTCCATATGTGCGATATTTCTTGTTACAGTAAAACCTTCATTTTCAAGAAATTTACACATTGCTTCACTAGACTTGTATTCTTCAAAGCCAGTTTCAGCATAACCCCAAATTTCACTTAATAATGCCTTATAATCTACCATTTTCTTTTTCTCCTAGTTTTCTAAATATCTCTTTAAAAAATCTCTTGTTCTTTCATTCTTTGGATGTGTGAAGATTTCTTGCGGTGTTCCTTCTTCTAGAATAATTCCTTTATCCATGAATACAACACGGTTGCTGACTTCTTTTGCAAATGTCATTTCATGCGTGACAACGACCATTGTCATGCCTTCTTCTGCCAGTTGCTTCATAACATCAAGTACTTCTCCAACGATTTCTGGATCAAGTGCAGATGTTGGCTCATCAAATAACATGATTTTTGGATTCATGCATAATGCTCTTGCGATTGCAACTCTTTGCTTTTGTCCACCGGAGAGTGTTTTTGTGGATGCATGAATAAATTCTTTCATACCAACCTGAATCAATCGCTGTTTTGCAACTTCTTCTGCTTCTTGCCTGCTGATGTGTTTGATCATCATAGGTGCAAGTGTGCAGTTATCCAATACATTCATATTAGGGAATAAATTGAAAGATTGGAAGACCATACCGATATCCTGACGTAATTGATTGATGTTCGTAGATAAATCTGTTAAATCGGAATTTTCAAAATAGATATGTCCAGAATCTGGTTCTTCTAGTAAATTGATACAGCGAAGCATTGTACTTTTTCCACTTCCAGAAGCCCCAATCACAGTAACAACTTCACCCTGATGAACTGTTAAATTAATATCTGTTAATACACGTAAAGTACCAAATGACTTTTGTAGACTTTCTAGTTTTAGTATTTCATTCATAGTGCGTTGCTCCTTTAATTGCTGCTAGGAACGCCATGTTGAACTGGCATATCCATTTTTCTTGCAAAGAAGTTCATGATTGCCTGCAGGCAGACTGTTAAGAACAGATAAACGATCGCAGTAATCATGTACGTTTCCAGGAATACATAATATGTACCGGAAACCGTTGTTGTCATAAACATTAATTCTGTCATACCTACAACATTTAAGACAGAAGTATCCTTGATGTTGATGATAAATTCATTACAGATTGCGGGAATACTGTTACGAATTGCCTGTGGAAAGATAACTTTCTTCATTGCCTGCCATGTGGATAATCCTAATGATCTTGCGGCTTCCATCTGCCCTTTATCAATAGCTTCTACAGAACCTCTTAGGATTTCTGTGATATAGGCAGCAGTATTCAGCGATACTGTAATTGAAGATGCGAGGAATACAGAATAGATTCCATTCAGCTCGGATACTGTCATTGCTGGAAAGATTGCACGAATGAGTCGGAATCCAGCATAGTAGATAATTAATGCCTGTACCATCATAGGTGTTCCACGAATGATCGTAACGTAGAAGGAAGAAAATGTATTTCCTAGAAGCTTGATCGATTGAATGAATTCAGAATCTCTTTTATCTGGCTTTGCAATTCTGCAGAATACAAGCAGCATGGCGATAACAAATCCAATCACTGTACCTACAAATGCAAGTTCTAATGTGTGGAAAATACCTGTATAGAATGTTTTAAAATTCGTCCTTAGGATATACACCATTGTCGCAAAGAATGTTAATCCTTTTTGGCTTGGTGCCGCAAATGCTACGAGGATATCCGAAATTCCACCTAGAATAACACGATCAATGAAAGTAATCAGAAACAGTGAAAATGCAATACCATAACAGATCCATTCAAGCATGTTTCTTTCTTTGTTTTTCAATACGATATGCTTTACAAAGATAATGACTGCGACAGCATAGCTAACAATCATACATGCCTTTGTAAGAATGAGTGGTACAAAGAATAGCAGGGATATGAGATTGATTTTACTTGTTAAATAGTTGGAAATTAGAATTCCTGAAAGAATGGAAGCAAAGATTGCTAAAGCCCATAAATGGTTTTTCCATGTAATTCTTTGAATCATGTGAACCTCTACTTAGGCATATTTGCCTTTGCTTCTTCCATGAGCTTTTCTCTTGTAGCTGTATCAATTTGAGCCAATGCATCATTCACATTCTTTAGTAATGTTGTATCTTCAAGTCTAATACCTACACAGGCACCAGTCATATCAATTGTGAATCCCTTTCCTTCATCGAATGTAAGAATCTTATAGTTATCATCTCCCTTGTACTTGCTTTCTGCAGTATCTTCATCAAGAACGATTGCATCGACTAAACCTTCTTGTAATTGTGATGTCATGTTTGGTACATCTTGTGCTGCAGGAGCATGTACGACACCGTTGATCTGATCAATGGCTGTATCGTAGAATGTATTGATCTGTCCAATGACAGTTGCACCAGAGAAGTCCTGGATACTTGTAGCATTCACATATTTTGAATCCTTCTTTACAACAAGAACATATTCTGTCTTTCTCACACTGTATGTGTTAGAAAAAGCGATAGATTCTTTTCTTTCAGATGTATCTGCCATACCAGCAATAATCATATCGATTTGTCCTTCTTTTAATGCTTGAATTAAACCAGTCCATGCAAGCTTGACGATTTCAATATCAACGTCCATCTTTTCCGCAAGGAGCTTTGACATTTGAATGTCATAACCTTCTGCATAGAAACCACTTAAATTAGAAATTGGAAGATTTGTGTCTGTTGCGGTATCTTCCTGCCAGTTGTTTGGGGCATAGTCGCATTCCATACCAATTCTAAGAACTGTTTTCTCTTTGGAAGTGTCTTCTTGTGATGCGGAAGCATTGTAGTTTGGATTGTCTGTTAGACCAGCAGTACATCCAAACAGGGACAGGCTCATTGCCAAAGTGCATAGTGTTGTAATAATCTTTCTCATTTTCTTTTCTCTCACTTTCGTTTTTGTAAAAAATAAAAACGTCTGGCAAGAGACGTGGTTGCACAAAATACATGAACAAACAAAGCGCCTCTTCTTTTAGAAGGAGTGTTATGAATGTTATTCATAACCCCACGGAACATATTTACCAATATGCTTCGTTCGGCGATGATTACCTTTCACTTGCTTCTTAACCCGTCGGCTCCACAAGCTACTCTTTTGCATCGCTACCTCTTGTTTTGATTTTTACGAGTTTTATTTTTGCACGAGAAGAAGAGATATACAATAGGGGAATGAAAATAATTTAAAGTATTTTCAATATTTTATGAAAATACTTTCATTCATTATATAAGAAAAGCTATAACAGATGTACTGCTATAGCTTTATGGATTTAGAAGTGTCCGCCACCGGAATGCATTCCGCCACTGCTAGAGAAACTGCTTCCTCCAGGCGAGGAATCGTTGTCTTCATGTTTTGGAATTGGAGCTCTTGTGACAGATTCATACAGGAACATATCACGGCTGTTTGTTAAATGCACGCCATTGCCTGGCACATAGGAATGTGCTGTTGTTGCGATGGCTTTTGTTTTGTGCTTGCTTTTTTGTGCGAGCACTGTGATGAGTGCGATGATTGGTGGCAAGCCGAATGTGATGCCTTTTTTGATTGGTGTGGAATCTGCAGGTTCATCATAGTTGCTTCCATAATGTTCGCCATTTTCACTGTAGTATGCCATTAAGCCATCCACTTCTTTGATGTAATCGCGAATTGCGGAATAGTAATCGTGTTCATAGAGACCGCTGCGTGCAGCTGAATCCATGATATCCATACCATCTAAAGAGAACATAGACTGTTTATCACAATAAGGAATATAAACCTGGTAAGAACCACCTTTTGAACATTGTGTAATCAGTAATAATACACCATTGTCAGTATCACCATATCCTAGACTTTCATCTGTATAGTATTGTTCAATAAAGTCTGTCATATCATCATATGACTGCTCTGTTGGATCTTCGATGATTCTTGCGTAAACTCCGAATTCATACTGGTCTGCAATTTGTGCAGCATATGCATTTAATTCATCTATTTCTTCTTGAGAAAGTGCACCATAGGTATCTTCTACATATACATCACTCGATGCGTGGAGTGGTGTAAAAGGAATCAAGAGAAAGAGTGCGATCAATAAAATCATGTTTCTAATTGTTTTCATAAATCTCACGCTCCCATCACTTGAAATAAGATGACATACAGTAAAGCAATACCAATGATTGTAATCAAGAGGAATCGTAAAATCATCTTTGTTTTATCAATTGGCAAATCATCACCAATCATCTTTCCTGTTTGACCATTCATAGCGAACAGGTAATTCTTGCCTTGATATTGTGTAGATAACAGCCAAACAGGCAAGAATGCATAGTGAACAGTACCTGGTGTAATTGTTGTATTTGTTTTATCTGATACGTATGTCTGGTATCCAGTGACTGTTTCTTCTAAAAGAGAAATCGTTGTATTTTTAATTCTCTGATTGACTCTTTCAGCATCTTCTTCTACTGATACATCGTATTTATCAGCTAAATAGCCAGGCAAATATGACATTTGGAATGGTACAAGATCTTTGTAGTCAAATGGTTCAATGGAATCCATGAAATCATCAGGCATCTTGGAAGAACCATCGGCAGGTACTTTCTGGAATTCAACAGTTCCATCTCTTTCAATACGGAAATGACGCGTTGTTGTGACGATTTCATCATCAGTTTCGTAAGAGGAAGATGTTGTTGCAGATCCTCTTAAGTGTGCATCGACAGTACCGTCATACAGCCAGAATGGCACGTAT